>JAPOXY010000181.1:0-33898 GCA_026706845.1 Gemmatimonadota bacterium | reverse complement strand
CCTTATCGCCCAGACTATAGCCTTTTTCAACCTCATCCGAAACAATACCGGCATCGTGGACTTCTGACGGCATTTGCATCAATGCCTCATGCACAGTCGGATCAAATGGTTTGCCAACCGTCTCAATTTCTTTCAAATTGCGATTGTAGAGCACGCGCGGAAATTGCTCCATAATCATTTTTATGCCTTCTTGAAAGCCCTCTGACTCAGTATCCCCATTTTCGCTGTGTGCCAATGCGCGACCAACCCCATCTAAAATAGGCAACAAATCGCGAATCACATCTTCGCTCGCAGATTGTACAAGGATCTCAAATTCGCGCGCTCTGCGCTTTTTGTAATTCTCAAACTCAGCGGCGAGACGCATCCATCGATCTTTGTACATTTCGGCTTCTTCGCGGGCCAAAAATAACGGGGTAGCCTCTATCTTCTCCTTCGGCTCCTCCAACTGATCGGCCTCCTCATCGACCTCCTCCGATTGATCGGCCTCCCCATTAACCTCATCTTTCACCACCTCTGCCTCCGCATCCTCCACCACCTCTTCATCTACATCTTCCACGACTTTTTCTTCCAACGGTATTTCTTCGTTTTTTTCTTTCTTCTGCGCCATAAGTTCTCAACAACTCCTTTATCGGCGATCCAACATCTCTTCTGTCAGATTTGCCATATACTGCACCAGAGGAACGAGCCGTCCATAAGGCAATCGCGTTGGTCCAATAATTCCGATAACCCCCGACACATTGCCCACCGAATACGTAGAAGTCAGCAAACTGCAATCTTTGAGCACGGGCGATTCGTGTTCATCGCCAATCGTAATGGAAATACCCGTATTGCGCGTGCGGTCACTCAACAAATGCGCCACGTATTCACGGGCTTCCAGCATGCCAATCAGGCCGGCAAGGCGTTCGCTGGAAAAATCGGGTTGACCAAAAAAGTTGCGCGTGCCATCCATATGCAGATCCGCACTGCTCGGAAATCTGAATAAATGATCGGCACTATTGGCGAGCAAACGCAACAGCTTGGGAGACCCGGACGATGCGGACGTAAGTCGTTCTTTGACAGACGCCATAATCTCGCCTATCGTAAGCCCGGAAAGCCGCTGGTTGACCACCCGCCGCGTTTCTTCCAACTCGTCCTCTTCAATTTCTGAGTCGATTTCGACAACCATCGTCTTGACCAATCCAGACCGAATCGTCATCACTGTCAGCAACCTGGATTCGCTCAACTTGAGCATTTCTAAACGCTCAAAAATGCCCTGTGTGAATTGAGGACCAAGGGCAATGCCCAGATTGTGCGATACATCGGCCAAAACTTTGGACACTTGCACCAGTAAATCGTCGGCGTTGCCCTCTCGCAAACGCTCAACACTATCTCGAATAGACCGCTGTGCCGCCTCGGCGAGTTCCTCCCGATTCATCAGCATATCGACATAATACCGATAGCCCTTATCGCTCGGCACCCTCCCGGCTGAAGTGTGGGGCTGGTACAAATAGCCTTTTTCTTCCAGATCGGCCATCGAGTTTCGAATGGTCGCCGCGCTGAGTCCCAAATCCATCTTGGAAATTGTACGCGATCCCACTGGCTCACCTGTGGTGACATAAGTGCCAATCAAAATGTCGAGAATTGCTTTTTCTCGAAGTGTCAGTTCGGTCATAGCAGGTCCCTTTCCGTTTAGATGAAAGGGGAAGAAAACGACCTATCCGCGTTGATACAAATCGAATATGCAAAATAGTTTAGTCTATGATATATATAGGAAGACCCAGCGATTGTCAAGCCCCATCAAAAAACGGGTTGGCCGACTTACCCGACCAACCCGTTTCCGACCTCAGACCTGCTTATTTTTTAACCTCCACTCACCGGCTTGCCAAAGGCATTGGCAAAAATCAAAAAGTCTGAAAATGCGACCGTACCATCCCCGTCCAAATCAGCCGCAGCATTGTATCCTGGTCCTCCCTCGCTCGTGCCAAAAGCAGCAGCAAAAAGCAAGAAATCGGAGAAATCGACATCACCATCGCCATCCAGATCAGCACTCCGCGTCTGAGCCGGTGCCTGACGTATCACGATTAGCGCTTGGATTGCGGTCCCGGAAATAGGCAATCCTAAGATGGAGACGGTATCGCCTGGCATCAGATCAGAAATGGGGAAAATAAGTTGGGCAAGATCCTCGACATTGCCAGAAAAAAACCTTGCGACGATATCCTCAAAATTCTTCAGATCGAGGGTAATCATCAGAGCCTGTGAGGCATCTACGCTTATCTGTTGACCATTGCGTTGAATGAAAAACGAATTCGTTTCAGCATTCACACTCTGAACACTGACGTCTCTAATGTCAAAGAGTTCCGGCTCAGTAATTTCTTCCAGCATGACTTGTAAACCGGTTACACTGGCACCATCGACAACCTGAATCAATGACGCGGGGTCAACTTCACCTGTGAAGGGATTGATTCCCACAAAAGCACCTAACTGAACCGTGTTTCCCTGTGCGTCCATAACCTCTTGATTCAGAGACAACACGTAAGATCCATCCGTCACATGTGGGAACTCAAATGCCAGTTGTTCAGGGAAGGATTCCAATACATTGAAATTAGAAATACGAACAATAGCACTTTCAAACGGGTCAGTACCATCCATCAGAGCTTTTGAATACAATTCAGAATCAATCAGGAATGCGCCACCTGGACCCGGTGTAAAACCCTCGGGCAAAATACCCACGCCGGAAACAACGGCATCTGACAGTTCCACTGTGCCCAGAAAATATTGTTGCGCCTCAGACAAATTTGCATCCGGATTGCCAATAAGTATCTGATAGGTCGTTCCCTCGGACAAATTGACACTGCCAGTCAGCTTCATGTGATCTTCGCTGATGGCTGGCATAGCTACAAACAAACCTGCGGGATATGAGATAGCTCCCACATTTTCAATTTTAATGGGAACATTAAATGTAATTTCAAACTGCTGCATCCCACTCGGCACGGGCGGATTCTTCACATCTTCTTGAAGCGTCACACCGCCAATTGCAAACGAAGTTACAGCAGGTGTAGCTGGCTGTTGTGGTACAAAACTATTGGAATCGCCGGGATTTGTCACCTGAATGCTCGCATCTACCGTACCATCGCCATCTGGATCGCCCAATTCTTGACCATTAGAAACGCCATCGCCATCTGAGTCGAGCATTGCGAGCATGGCATTCCACACAACCTGACCACTGCGACCGGGCTGCGTTAGATAATTGTTGTTGATATCCCTGCCAAAAGAAGTGAGAGTACCACCGCCACCTGGGTTCACATGACACGAAGCACACCCCAACGCACTGCCATTGGGCAACTGACTAACCCGTGCTGGACGGGCATCTGCCTGTCCCCATCCAATAAAGACAAGGACCAGGACCGTTAGTACTCTGTGAGAATTCAACCGCGACATAAACAATCCTCCTGAAGAGGGTGAATTAGAGACAACACGACGTTGCATCTCATCTCCGAAAAATGTAGATCATGTCCCATTGAAAGGCAACTGCTTTTTCAGGAAAAAAAATTGTCTTGCAACTTGTAGAGAAATGTATATAATTAGACCTTGTTTTTTTCGTATTTTTCTATAATTGAATCTTGTTTTTCGGGTATCATCGCCCAACAGTGTAACACATATTTAATACATGAGAAATCACGCGGAAACAAACACCATCTATATTCCGTGCCGATGTTTCGGGTCGGCAAAACTGTCGATCCTTTCATTTATCAATACCAGGCCACATTTCTCACCATGAAAGGAGCAAAATATGGCCCAAACGCCACAAGATGTTCTTGCAATGATCGCAGATCAGGGCATTAGAGTTGTCGATTTCCGATTTACCGATTTTCCCGGACATTGGCAGCATTTTACTGTCATGGCCTCCGAAATTGAAGAAGAAACCTTTGAAGACGGACTCGGCTTTGACGGATCCAGTATTCGCGGCTGGCAGGCCATCAACGAATCGGACATGCTCGTCATTCCCGATCCCGCCACAGCGTTGATCGATCCCTTCCTCGAAGAACCCACCCTCGTAATGATCTGTAATATTGCCGATCCCATCACCAAAAGCGGCTATTCGCGCGACCCGCGTTCGGTCGCTCAAAAAGCCGAAGCCTATATGCAATCCACGGGCATTGGCGATACGGCATTTTTCGGTCCAGAAGCCGAATTTTTTGTTTTTGACGATGTGCGCTTTGGCGAAGGGTCAAACCACGCCTTTCACAGCGTAGATTCAGTTGAAGGCTACTGGAATTCGGGCAGAGATGAAGGTCCCAACCTCGGTTACAAACCCCGCCACAAAGAAGGCTATTTCCCCGTGCCGCCCCACGACACGCTGCAAAATATACGTACCGAAATGGTGCTGACCATGGAAGAGGTCGGCATTGACATTGAAGTTCACCACCACGAAGTATCAACCGGTGGTCAGGGCGAAATCGACATTCGGTTCTGCCCGATGGTCACATGCGCCGACAGAATGACCTGGTACAAATACATCGTCAAAAACGTGGCACACAAACACGGCAAAACCGCCACCTTTATGCCCAAACCGCTTTTTGAAGACAATGGCACGGGCATGCACACGCACCAGAGCATCTGGAAAGGCGATGAGCCTCTCTTTGCCGGGTCGGGATACGCGGGCCTGAGCGAAATGGCACTGCACTATATCGGCGGCATTCTCAAACACGCCGATGCGTTGATCGCATTGACCAACCCGACCACCAACTCATTTAAGCGTCTGGTACCCGGGTATGAAGCCCCGGTCAATCTGGCCTATTCGCAGCGCAATCGCAGTGCTGCAATACGCCTCCCGATGTATTCTCAAAGTCCCAAAGCCAAGCGCGTCGAATTTCGGTGTCCAGACCCAAGCGCCAATCCCTACCTGGCTTTCGCGGCCATGTTAATGGCTGGCCTGGACGGCATTCAAAACAAAATTCATCCAGGGGATCCGCTCGACAAAAACCTCTACGATCTCGAACCCGAAGAAGCCGCATCCATCCCGCAGACACCGGGTTCACTGTCCGATGCCCTCGATGCATTGGCGGCGGATCACGACTTCCTGCTCAAGGGTGATGTCTTTACCGAAGACGTGATCGAAACGTGGATCGAATACAAGCGCGAAAACGAAGTTGACGCCATCAACCAGCGTCCTCATCCACACGAATTCGCACTTTACTTCGATGTGTAATAGTATAAGCCGTTTTTAGAGGCACAAAAAAGCAGGTGGTTATATTTTCGGCCACCTGCTTTTTTTTCTGTCTCTAACCCCTCTCAATCCCTCAACTTCGTCTTCTCATCCCACCTCACCACATCCAGATGTTTTTGTGAAAAGCCAATCGCATCTCGGACATCGGCACCGCGCATGTCGGCATTGTCAAACTGGGCTTTGAAGAGATCTGTTTTTTGCATGCGGGCGCGCTGGAGATTGGCCTGGCGCAAATCCACTTTGACGAGATCGGCCTCCTGGAGCCTGGCACTTTGCAGATTGGCTCCGCGCAAATTGGCATCGGTCAAATCCGACTTTCTAATATCGGCTGTACGCAAGGTGGCATTTTCGAAATCCACTTTGACCAATATGGTCTCTGACAAATTGGCCCTGTAAAAATTCGCATTTTTGCATCTGGCTCCGCGCAAATTGCACCCCACCAATTTAGCCTCCTCAAAATTTGTATCTTCCATATTTGCACCGCTGAGATCAGCCAATTCCAAATCGGCTGGCGAGACCTGTGCGCCTTTCATATTCGTTCCTGTGAGGATCGCATTCTGCAAGAAGGCCCCGCTCAAATCAGCACCTTCGAGATTTGCATCGCGCAAATTGGCCTGCAAAAGACGCGCGCGCTGTAAGTTGGCACCCGATAAGTTGGCACCCCGCAACTGCGCGCCACTGAGAATGGCTTCGCGCATATCGGCCTGTTGTAATGCGGCATTTTGCAATTCCGATCGGTTTAAATTTGCACCGACCAGATCAGCGCGTGCTCCCTCTGTCCCGTTGGACGCTATCCAGGCCTGATGTCGTGCAAGGATCTCGCGCATCTGTGCAGGTGAAAGAGTTATGGGCATGTGATTTCTCCCTTCGCTAAATTTTGATGACTTCGTCTTCGGTTATGATCAAATCCATCTTCACATCGTGTGGCTCGGCAGGCACGTGATCTGTGATCTGAAAGGCATAAGATAAACCGATTCGAACTGCTTCAGTCCGTGCCAGAAATCGGTCGTAATATCCACCACCCGATCCAATCCGATGCCCACGGCGATCAAAAGCGATACCCGGAATGAGGATCAGGTCAATAGTATGAGACAACAACACCTTTTGGGAATCTGGAACCGGTTCGCGCAAGCCATAATGCACAGGTCGCAGATCGCTCAGTCCCGCAATTGCCTGAAAATTCATATCCCCATCTTTCCGCGTAACAGGTACTCCCACCTGTTTGCCGCTGTCAATTGCTTTTTGGATCACTGTTTTCGTATCCACTTCATTTTTTATCGACACATAACAGGCAATGCACCGTGCAAGCTGGTATGCTGGCATCTCGATCAGTTGGCGATAAACACGCAAACTCTTCTCGCGAACAGTTCGTTCGGACATTTGGATACGCTCGGCGCGGAGGCTAAGTTTTAGATCTGGCTTTGTCATAATAAGTTTCTCGCTTCTCCCTTGACTTTAATAAATTAAACCGTTAAAATTTCACAACATTTTTTATTTTATCGGCATTTAGGCGAACATGTTGAATTTTCATCATTAATAATATGGAAGATACACACAGAAACGGCTCTCGCAATTGTACCCAGCTACAAGATAGGCTAAAAGCGCGAGGCAACCTGCCGTCGCATATTGCGATAATTATGGATGGCAATGGGCGGTGGGCGCAACAGCGAGATTTGCGCCGCACAGATGGACATCGGTCTGCCCGCGAAACTGTGCGCGATATTGTGCGTGCCTGTGGCGAACTCGAAATAGATATTCTCACCCTGTTCACCTTTGGCACAGACAATTGGCGTCGCCCCTGGTCAGAAGTATTGTCACTGATGCAATTGTTGCGTGACTGTTCACACGAAGAACTCAATGAATTGCAGGAAAACAACGTGCGTCTCATCGCAACCGGCGATACGGACCGGCTGGTAAAGCACTCGCGTAAAGCACTTAGAAATGCCATTCGCGAAACAGCTAACAATACAGGACTAACGCTTAATCTCGCGTTGAGCTACGACGGCAAAAGCGATATTCTTCAAGCCGTGCAAAGCATTGCTACCGACATCGCACAGGAGCGCATTTCACCAGATGCTATTGATGCCAATTTTTTTTCTAAACGCCTTTATACAGGTGATTTGCCCGACCCCGATTTGCTGATTCGCACCAGCGGCGAAGTTCGCTTGAGCAATTTTATGCTCTGGCAGTGTGCTTATACCGAGTTCTGGTTTACAGATGTACTGTGGCCCGATTTTAAGCGCGAGCATCTCTACGAAGCCATCCGCAGTTATCAAAATCGAGAACGGCGGTTTGGAAAAACAGGACTTCAATTGCGCGATGAAACGCTCGCAAGCAAAACCAATGGGTCTTCGGAGGACTTGTGGCAAAGTCCAATCTAATTCAGCGCGTGTTGGCAGCCGCAGTTTTTGGTCCAATTTTGGTGGTGCTATTCTGGTTGGGTGACTATTGGCTATTTGTGATGTGGTGCGGCGTGGTCTCTGCAGGAACCTGGGAGTTTTATCGCATGCTATCTCAGAAAGGGCTGTATCCCTGGACGGGATTTGGCATTGTTATATCTCTCTCCTGGTGTGTTGTAGCATTTGTTATTGGGCCAAATGTTTTCGCATTTTTTTTTCTCGTATTATTGCTATTAATGCTTAGCGTAGCCCTGTTTCGAGACACCACAGGCTATCGCCTGCTCAACGCGGGAGGCACGCTTTTAGGTGTACTTTACGTCGGTTTTTTGGGCAGTTTTGTTCTCATAGTGAGAAACTCATTGCCCTTTGGTGCGTCAGAACAGGGGCAAGTTGCTGTTCTCATCTTACTGGGGATTTGGGCCAATGATACAATGGCCTATTTTTTTGGACGGTGGTTTGGCCGATGGCACCCCTTTCCTTCCATCAGCGCGGCAAAGACCGAAGCCGGATTCATCGGAGGTCTTCTATCCGCACTTTTGGTCATAGGACTCGGGGGACAGGTACTCGGACTGTTTAATATAACCCAAAGCCTCATACTCGGCCTTCTCATTGGCATCGGGGCATCTTTGGGAGATCTCGTTGAATCCATGATCAAACGCGATATGGACGTCAAAGATACGTCGGAACTGATCCCTGGACACGGTGGTGTGCTGGATCGCTTTGACAGTGCTTTTTTTGTTTTCCCACTTATTTATCTTTATTTTCAATTTTTATGACAAAACGCGTTGCCCTTCTCGGATCCACAGGATCTATTGGCACAAACACACTGCGTGTTCTGAATAGCCTACCCGACCGATTTGAACTGGTGAGTTTATGTGCCGGACGCAATGCCGAGTTGCTGTGTGAACAAGCCGAACGCTGGCGCCCTGAGCGCGTTTGTATTGCCCAGGGGGCAAAAGAGGTACAGGCGCGTCTTGCCCCACTGGGTATTGAGGTCCTCGAAGGTAGCGCGGGCTTACAGGAACTGTCTGTCGATCCCGATACCGACCTGATCATTAACGGCCTGGCGGCAGGCGTGGGGCTGCGCCCTACGCTATCTGCTGTGCGCGCGGGCAAAGATGTGGCAATTGCCAACAAAGAGACACTGGTTGTCGCCGGGCATCTGGTAACCGATTGGGCAAAACAGACGGGTGCCACATTATTGCCAATCGACAGTGAGACAACACCACTGTGGCAATCGTTGCAAGAGACGAACCGGGACGAGATCAAACGCATTTTACTACCCGCCTCGGGCGGTCCTTTTTTTGACTATACGCAAAAGCAGATGGCGAGTGTTTCACGCGATCAGGCACTCAATCACCCCACCTGGCAGATGGGACCAAAAATTACGATTGACTCCGCCACATTGATGAATAAAGGCTTTGAAGTGATCGAAGCACAATGGTTTCTCGATTTGCCGGTCTCGAAAATCGATGTGATTATCCATCGGCAGTCTATTGTGCATTGCCTTATCGAATATGTGGATGGCGGCATGATGGCGCACCTGAGCACACCCGATATGCAGTTGCCCATTCATCAGGCTCTCGTGCATCCCGAAAAGCTGCCCACACAGGTTGAACGCCTGGACCTGACAAAGGTCGGCACATTGAGTTTTTTTCAGCCCGATACCGACCGATTTCCCTGTCTCCAATTGGCATATCAGGCCGTAGAACAGGGGGGAACTGCGCCCGCTGTACTCAACGCTGCTAATGAAGTCGCCGTGTATGCTTTTCTCGATGGCCGCATCGGATTTCTCGATATCCCTCGTGTAATTGCAAAAACCCTCGATGAGCACGAGGCCTGCGAAGATACCCTCGAGGCGGTCTTTGAAGCCGACCGCTGGGGGCGAGTCCGTGCAAATGAGCTGATTTGTTCACTTGAATCATAGAAACGAGGTTTCCCGTGATCGTCGATCTTCTCTACTTCCTTTTTGTCTTAGGCGTGCTGGTTTTTGTTCACGAACTCGGGCATTTTTTGGTGGCCAAAAAATCGGGCATCCGGGTTGAAACCTTTTCACTTGGCTTTCCGCCCAAAGCGATAGGCGTGAAAATTGGCGAGACCGAATACTGCCTTTCGTGGTTGCCATTGGGCGGCTATGTGAAGATGGCCGGCATGGAAGATTTTGGTCACGAAGAGCGCAAGGGTAAGCCATGGGAATTTCAGGCGAAGCCGCGCTGGATACAAATGGCGGTGCTCATCGCTGGTCCGGCAATGAACTTTTTTCTGGGATTTTTGCTATTGCTCATTATGCGTATGGCGGCGGGTGAATACGCATTTTTGGACGATTCGCGCGTGGGTGAAGTTAAGACAGACTCGCCCTTCTATACGGCAGGCCTAAGACCGGGAGACCGCATTTTAACCGTTGGAAATACAGCGGTAAATGACTGGGCAGAAATGGAAGATGCGTTTCTCCTTCAGTCCGGGGACTTCGTGCCCGTTGAAATTGAACGAATACCCACCTACCGGCCAGACATGACCGAGCGAATGATGATCTCTGTCGATTTGACCTCGCTTCCCCGCGAAGGTCTGGGACTGGGATATTATATGACCACAGAAGTTGGAGCTGTAATGCCCGGGATGCCAGCTGCAGAAATTGACCTGCAACCGGGCGATGTGATTACATCGGTCAACGGTGTCCCGGTGACGATGTGGTGGGAGATGAGTCGCGAGATATCTGCGAAACCCGGTGTGGAAATCTCATTGACCTGGCAGCGCAATGGCGAAGAGATGACAGAGCAGATTATTCCCGCTTCTCAAACTTTTAATGGCGAGACCGTAGGGCGCATTGGAATTGATTGGGCTTCCAAGCGCAATCCCATTCCCTTTTTTAAGGCCGTACATCGCAGCGCAGCAGAAACCATCACTTGGTCAACGGCTATTTTTGGATTTGTCAAACGCCTGGTCATAGGACAAGAATCCAGCAAGAATTTGGCCGGACCTGTGGGGATTTTTCAGATGGTGGGCCAAAGTGCTGAGCACAGTTTTTTCTCTCTGCTGGGGTTTATGGCCGTGCTCAGCATTAATCTGGGCGTACTCAATCTGCTACCCATTCCCGTGCTCGATGGTGGCCATCTCACCATTCTTGCGATTGAAGGCATTATCCGCCGAGATTTATCTGCGCGACACAAAGCCTGGCTCCAACAAGCTGGATTTGCATTTTTGCTCTTCCTGATCATTTACGTGACCTTTAACGATATCGGACGCATTTCCGGATGGTTTGGAAACTAAAGCTCCCCGCCACCTATTAGACATACCAGAGGCCGAACGACAAAATCCCCCGCAGAAAAATGTGGGGGATTTTTTTATCTGCAACCAGCCCGCAACCTCACACTTCTCACTTCTCACCTTTCGTTGTCGTCTTTTGAAATGCCTTCATCTCACGCTCTGCTGCCTCGCCAAATCGCTGCTGAATCAGGGCAATGAGCGCGTCCCATTTTTCTGGGTGATCCCGTCGATCTTTGAGAAATTTCTCAATATCGGCTTGTGTAATACCATGGCGTTTAAACAGTTTTTTTCTTTCCACCAGCAGTGAGTCGGGCACGTGTACATAGCGGCGGTGAAGTTCTATCGCGTCTGCAAATAGCTCGATAAATTTCTTATCCGACAGCTTTGGCGATGCCCCGGGGTACAACTGTTCATCGGCCGCGCATCCAACCGCGCTGAGCAAAAGAAACCAGAGGAGCAGTTTTTTCATAACAGAGGTCCTTCCACAATTCCCTCAAAATACGTCACAATAACGCATATAAATAACTTATTTTTTCTATATAAAACAATTGACTTTTGAAACGCGAATTACTAATTTAAGCGAGGTGGCATATTGTGGTGGATTGTGGTGGATTTTAATTTTTTATATATTACTTTGAAAAATAACAACTTAGCTCCCTCAGGCTTCTTAGATGTCCGATAACTGTCCAGAGTTTTATGGCGACTTTGAAAATATCCCCATCGATATCAAGGGTCGCCTAATCGTTCCTGCAGCGTTTCGGAACGCACTGCCCAGTGGCGTAAGTTCAATTATTGTCACGCAGTGGTTTGATGGCTGTTTGGCTGCGTTTGACCCCGATGGATGGCGGCGGATCATTGATCAACTACGCAACATGGGACACTCGCAAGTCCAGTCAAGACAATTAGTTAGAGCAATGGCAGGACGTGCATCTGAGGTAAAACTCGACCGCCAGGGGCGTGCATTGATCCCCCGAAAGCGCCTGGATTCAGTCGGTATTACAGATCGCGCAACGCTGGCAGGTGCCGTTGATTGTATTGAAATTTGGGATCCGGATAAGTATAACGAAGCTCAAAATGCCGTCAATATGGAAGAGATAGCTGAAGGATTAGAACGGTAGTGAATATTCCAAAAATTGGAATAAATATTCAGAATAAATATTCAGTCATACGACAACAAATTTAAAAACAACAGGTTATGCACCATAAGGCCCCAGAGTATCACGTTCCGATCCTGGGGTCAGATGTGTCAAAATATCTCATAACCGATCCCAATGGAATTTATGTCGATGCCACCTTGGGAGGGGGCGGACACGCTGAAATTATGCTCAATCACCTGGGACCTGATGGCAAATTGATCGGCATTGACCGCGATCCCAAAGCTATCGAAGTCGCGACAAAACGCCTGACGCCATTTAAAGATCGCGTTTATACAGTGCAAGCACCGTTTTGGAATCTCCGACACATTCTGGCCGAACATGGCCTCGCGACAATCACGGGTATTTTATTCGATCTGGGTCTCTCATCGCACCAGATTGACAATGCCGAACGGGGGTTCAGCTTTCAGCAACGCGGTGCGCTCGATATGCGTATGGGACCCGATGCAAAATGCACAGCCCACGAGGTAGTCAATTCGTATTCGCAGAAAAATTTGACCTGCGTCATTAAAACTTATGGTGAAGAACGCGCTGCCGCCCGCATTGCCCGGGCAATTTGTGCAAACAGGCCTCTTAATTATACGGACGATCTGGCCGATGTAATTATACGATATAGTTATGGGCCTCGAAAGCAAAAGACACTTGCGCGGGTATTTCAGGCGCTTCGCATTGAAGTGAACGACGAATTGACACATCTTGAAGACGCACTTCAAATAGCAGTTGACTTGCTCAAACCCGGCGGGCGCATTGGCGTTTTGTCTTATCATTCGCTGGAACACCGCGCTGTCAAACGGGTTTTTGAACTGGGTACACGCGATTGTATCGGGCCTGTGGGTCTGCCCTTATGCGCGTGTAATCGCCTGTCTGTATTGACCTTGCCGAGAAAGCGAGCCATTCGACCAAATCGGGCGGAAATCGCCAAAAATCCACGGGCACGTAGCGCAACACTTCGCATGGCGCAACGCCTCAATGTTTCCGCTCAACCCTGGTTATGCCATCAAGGACTACTGTCGTGACTTCAGAACCGCGCTCACCCTGGGGGATTTATCGCACTGGTTTTTTATCGGTCATTCTCCTCGTTACGGGATTGCTGATTTATATGTGGGGACATGTACAAACCCTGAGTCAGGGGCGTGAAATTGACCAGTTGAGTGAAGAGCGAAAAAGTCTTTTGAACCAGCAAGAGCGACTCCTGGCACGCACAGCGAGTTTGAAGCAGAGCAATCGCATTCGCGATATTGCCGTTCGAGAATTGGGCATGGTGTTCCCAAGTGATCCACCGAAAAATTTATATTTGAGTCGATAATGAATAACCGCTTAAGAATAATCGCGTTTTTCGGTATGGGATTCGCGGCACTTTTGGCGTTTCGGCTGGTCTCTCTACAAGTCTGGTCGGTCGAAGCATACATAGACCAGGCGCGCAGCCAGCATGTCAAGAAGCGGGTTTTACTGGCAGAGAGAGGGCGCATTTTTGACCGACGCGGTCGGGTGCTGGCGACAAGTCTCGAATCCCAATCGTTCTTTCTCAATCAAATATCCGATCGAGACAGCCTGCGTGCGCTCGCCGTTCGGTTTTCTCGACAATCCGGACACGATGAGGCATCTCTCCTTGAAAAGGTAGATCGCTCGCGCTCCTTCGTGTGGCTAGCTCGTCAGGTCATCGATGCACCTACTGGATTGCCAGAAGGTATCGGGCGCATTGTTGAAATGAGGCGCAATTATCCCATGGGGACTCTGGCGGGTCAGGTATTGGGATATACCGATACCGATGGACAGGGAATCGAAGGGATTGAACGCGCTTTTGATCCAATCTTGAGAGGCGAGCCAGGTGAGTTATCCGCACGCGTTGATGCGCGAGGACAAATGCTCAGCACACTCGGCGCAGTTCGGCAGATGCCTAAAAATGGCGATGACATCACGCTTACCATCGATGCCGATTATCAGGCCATTGCAGAAGAAGAGTTGCTAAAAGGCATGCAGAAATTCAATGCTAAAAGCGGCATTGCCATTGTAATGGAACCTCATACAGGCGAAATTTTAGCACTGGCAAACGCGCCCTTTTACGATCCAAATGATTTTTCAAAATCAGAACTCTGGATACGGCGCAATCGGGCAGCGACTGATCAGTTTGAGCCGGGTTCGACCTTTAAGGTTGTGGCATTTGCCGCCGCGCTCGAAGCCGGTTTGGTTGAGCCAGAAGATAAAATCTTCTGTGAAAATGGCAGAATGCGTATTGCTGGCGGCAAGGTGCTTCGGGATTCACATCCCAGTGGCTGGCTGACCGTTCGAGAAGTAATGGAAGAATCGAGTAATATTGGCACGGCTAAAATTGCACGTAAAGTGGAAAAAGGTCCCTTGTATCGCCAGATGCGCTTATTTGGCTTTGGCGCCAAAACAGGTGTGGATTTGCCGGGCGAAGTCGGCGGTCAACTTCGCCATCCAGATAAATGGTCGGCACGATCATTGGAAACCCTTTCCATTGGGCAAGAGATCGCCGTGACAGTCCTTCAGGTCGCCGCTGCTTATAGCGCGATTGCCAATGGGGGACGCTTAATGAAGCCGCGTATTTTTTTAAGAGCTTCTCGCAAAGATTCCACAATGGTTGAAGGATCGCCCAGACCTATGCGACGGGTAATATCGCCCGAAACAGCGCGTACTCTTATCAGTTTTCTCGAAGGCGTTGTCAAGCAAGGCACCGGTAAAAATGCGCGCATACCCGGTTATCGAGTCGCCGGAAAAACCGGGACTGCGCAACAGGTAAAAGAGGGACAACCCGGATACGATCCCAATCGTTACATTCCGTCTTTTGTGGGTTTTTTGCCCGTTGAACGCCCCGAGTTGCTGTGTCTGGTGGCTATAGATAGCCCCCAAAAGATCCACTGGGCAAGTCTGGTTGCCGCGCCTGTTTTTAAACGTATTGTACAGCGAATTTTGAGCCTGCGGCAAGCGCCTCTGCGCCACAGTGCGCCCCTGGTCGAAGAACAGCCGCCGCCACCGCCACGCGCCGACATTCATCTGGTGGGCCTTTCGCGGAAAGCTGCAACAGATGCCCTGAAACGTCTGGGAATGACCTATCAAATTGCGGGTGAAGGAGACCGCGTTGTTGGACAGCATATCGACATCGAAGAAAATAATGTTTCGTTGTTTTTAGCTTCCGCGCCGATCACCTCCCCCGATCATCGCACAGATGACAAAGGTTCAGATTCGCTTTACATGCCCGATGTGCGCGGCGCACCCGTGCGGCAGGCGGTTGCCCAATTGACACAGTTGGGGTTTCAGATCAAAATTTCGGGTAGTGGACGGGTGATTGCGCAATCGCCCGAACCGGGTGTAGCCATAAAACCGGGAACAGTATGCACGGTCGAATGCAAACGAGAAAGTTGAGATATGCGTCTGCAAGAACTGCTATCCGACGTGCCAGATGTCGTGAGGATGCGCGGAAATAATCCCAATATCGGAGGTATTGCAACCCATTCGGGGCGCATCGAAGAAGGCGATGTATTTGTCGCGCTCAGTAGCGATAGGGGCTTTGCAGATCGACATCCTTTTATTTTCCAGGCGGTTCAGGCAGGTGCTCGAGCCATTGTGGCCGAACGCGATGTCGATGTAGGGGATACAGCTTTTGTTCAAACGGCCAACACGCACCGTGCACTTGCACATATTGCCCGTCGTTTTTACAACAGACCGAGCGAACAGTTGAAAATGATCGGTGTTACGGGCACGAATGGCAAAACATCGACCGTTTATCTCATCCGCGCGGTGCTCGAAATGGCTGGTCTCGCACCAGGCCTGATTGGAACCATCGAACACGATCTCGGCACAACACGCGAAACATCGCACAATTCTACGCCACAGGCACATGACTTACACCGCATGTTTCGCGCAATGGTCGATGCGGGATGTCGGTCAGCCGCGATGGAAGTAACATCACACGGACTGGCACAAAATCGCGTGTTGGGCATTGATTATGAAGTTGCGGTATTTACTAACCTGACGCACGACCATCTGGATTATCACAACACGCCTGACGCCTATTTAGCGGCCAAGGCACTGCTCTTTGACAATCTCAGATCGGATGCTTATGCAGTCGTCAATACTGACGACACGGCATCAGAGACCTTGGTAAAAAAATGTTCGGCACACTTGTTGAGCTATGGTCGCTCAGAAAATGCGACAGTGCGCATTTTAGAGGGTAGCACATCGCAGGGCGGTACGCGACTTTGCTTGCAAACACCGCAGGGCCAGATAGACCTGGAACTGGCACTTCAAGGCGATTTTCAGTTGTATAATGCCACTGCTGCAGTCACTGCTGGCCTCGCATTGGAGATCGAACCTGGCATTATCGCAGATGCTTTGCGCGAAATTCGGATTCCAGGTCGTTTTGAAGGCATTGATTGCGGGCAAAATTTTGGGGTATTTGTCGATTATGCGCACGCGCCAGATGGACTAAAAAATGTGCTTCAAACCGCGCGCGCATTTGCCCGAGGACAATTGATTTGTGTATTTGGGTGCGGTGGGGACCGCGATAAGGGCAAGCGGCCTGTGATGGGCGGTCTATCTGCTCGGTTGGCCGATTTATCTGTGGTGACATCAGACAATCCTCGCACGGAAGACCCCGATGCCATCATTGCCGATATTTTGCCCGGTCTGGGCGATGCCCCGCACATCGTTGAACCCAATCGCCGATGGGCAATTGAAAAGGCCATTGCAAAAGCGCGAGCGGGCGACCTCGTACTCATTGCGGGCAAGGGACATGAGAATTATCAGGAAATCAATGGGATTAAAACCCCTTTTGACGATCGGGAAGTTGCACGAGAAATTCTCAAGTGCAAAGTGGGGTGATGGGTTATATGGAAGGCTTAACGCTATCAGATGTAATTGAATCGATCCATGGTCACTGGATCGGACGGGATGATCCCTCTGATATTGTACCAACAGGGGTCAGTATTGATACGCGAACACTCAAAACGGGTGAAATTTTCTTTGCATTGCCCGGCGAACAGGTCGATGGTCACCAATTTTTGGACGCTGCATTTGATAGGGGAGCCTGTGCTGCAGTAGTCACCCGATCTGGAGCGCGGGAATCGCGGCGTGCACTGATCGATGTCGATGCACCCGATTTAGCCCTGGGCGATCTGGCGCGGTTTTATCGCAGGCGTTTCGACATTCCCGTTATTGGCATCACGGGTAGCAGTGGCAAAACCACGACTAAAGATATGGTCACTGCTGTTTTGAGCACGCGGTATCGAGTCCTGGCAACACAGGGAAATCTCAACAACAGACTAGGGGTACCGCTCACCTTATTTAACCTGTCGCCCCATTGTGACGTTGCAGTTATTGAAATGGGCATTAGCGAACGCGGTGGCATGCGCTATCTGTGCGAAATTGCGCAACCGACCATCGGCATGATAACCAATATCGGACCAGCACATATCGAGTTTTTCGGCTCTGTAGAGGGTGTGGCAAAAGCCAAAGGGGAACTTCTGGAATATCTAGACGAGTCTTCTATGACTATCTTGAATCTCGATGACCTGTTTTTGTCCAAGGAGAGAGCAAAAGTTAAGGGGAGACTCCTGGGCATTGGCATCGAACAGATATGTCAGTTTCGTGGGGAGGGACTCAAACTGGATCAGAAGGGCTTTGGTCATTTCTCTCTACAGGGCCATTCTTTTCACCTGTCAATTCCGGGCAAGCACAATGTGTATAACGCGCTGATGGCCGCAACGGCAGGATGGGCTCTCGACGTGTCCCTACGAGATGCGGCAAAAGCACTTGAAAATTTTACGCTGACCGAATTGAGAAGTCAGGTACTGGAACACAATGGGATTCGCATGATCAACGACACGTACAACGCCAACCCCGCGTCGATGCGGGCAGCTCTTGAGACCCTATCGCAAATTGAGGTGGATGGTCGGCGGATTGCGGTAGTGGGCGATATGCGCGAATTAGGAGCAATGACCTACGACGCACACCGGGAATTGGGGCGCGAAGTGGGCAATCGGCAAATTGACGCACTTTTCGCGCTGGGCGATCTGGCGCCAGTAGTCGTTGAAGGGGGACGCGAAGCAGGCATAGATCAGGCGTGGGCTTATACAGACCGGGATGCGTTAACCGGGGCATTGCAGGCTTATTTGAAACCCGGAGACTTGATGCTCATCAAGGGATCGCGCGGCATTGCAATGGAAAGAATCGTTACAGCACTGGGGTTTGAAATGTAGGGCGAGGGGAACCCCCTCACCTCTTACTTCTTACCTTCTTTATGACACTGACAAACGAACAAAGATATGATCGAACCTGGATTCTGTTGCTGCTCATTGTAGTTATGCTGGTGGGCTTTGGTACAGTAATGGTGTATAGTTCCAGTTCTGGATTGGCACAACTGCGATTTGACGACGGCAATTTTTTTCTCAACCGCTGGGCCATTCGCATGGCCATCAGTTTGGTTGTGATGGTTCTGCTGATTCACATAGACTATCGCGTCTGGCGCAAACAGGCGCGTTTGATGCTGGCGATAGCTTTTGGTTTTTTGCTCGTAGTGCTCATCCTCAAGCTATTTGGCATTGGCAAGGTGCGAGGGGCATATCGCTGGATACCATTGCCAGGTGGGCAATTTCAACCCGCCGACATGATGCGCGTGGTGCTGGTGCTTTACCTGGCCGATTCCCTGACGCGCCGCCAGGATGTAATTGAAAATTTCAAATCGGGCTATTTGCCACATGCCGTGATCATCGGCACGGCCATGGTGATGATTTTGATGCAACCCGATCTGGGTACGGCAATGGCGATTGGGCTGACCTGTGCATTGATGCTCTTTCTGGGCGGTGTGCGGTTGCGTCATCTCATTGCCACGGGTGCCGCGCTTTTGCCTTTTTTGTACGTGATTGTTTTTGTTTTAGGGTATCGCCGCGAGCGCGTAATGACGTTTATATTTCCCAGCGACGATGTGCAAAATACGGGCTATCACCTCGCGCAATCTCTTCTCGCCCTGGGCAGTGGTGGATTTTGGGGTACGGGCCTGGGACAGGGCCAGCAAAAATATTTCTTTTTACCTGAGCCTCATACTGATTTTGTATTTAGCATTGTAGGTGAAGAACTCGGTTTGTGGGGCACCATGCTCGTTTTAATTTTATTTTTAATTTTTGGGAGGTGCGGCTTTCGCATTGCCCGCATAGCCCCCGATACCTTTGGATTTCTATTCGCTTCTGGCATTACTATTTCGATTCTGATTTATGCTCTGATCAACATGGGTATGGCTACCGGATTGCTGCCTGTCACGGGACTACCCCTTCCCTTTATCAGCTACGGTGGTTCATCCTTGATGTTTACACTCTCCGCGACAGGTGTGCTCATTGGCATTGGACGGGCGAGTACTCGACACAGAACCCGTCACTCACCTGCTACATCGCAAACCATTCCCCGGCACGCGATGTATAAACGACATCACCTCATCATTCCCCGACGTTGAACGATTTCAAAATGGTCTCATTCGACGCTGGAACCCGAGTGCATTTTATCGGCATCGGCGGCATAAGCATGAGCGCGCTGGCCGAATTGCTCACCGCACGCGGATGCCTCATCTCGGGTTCTGACCAGCAGGATTCACCGCTCATCCGGCGTTTGGTCCAACTCGGCATTCCCGTGCGAATTGGACATGCGCGCGATGCCATTGCTGGAGCCGACTGCGTCGTTTACACATCGGCGACGGATTCAGAGAATCCTGAAAGAAAAGCCGCGCGTGAAAAAGGCGTTCCCCTGTTGCGCCGCGCCGAATTGCTCGGTCAACTTGTGAATCCACATCCCGCGATATGCGTGGCGGGCACACACGGCAAGACCACCACAACTGCAATGATCGCGACCATGCTCATCGCCGCTGGCCATGATCCAACCGCTCTTGTAGGGGGTGTGATTTCTGGCTGGAAAACCGCGTTGCACATAGGCAATGGCGCGCTCTGGGTGGTAGAAGCCGACGAATACGATCGCTCTTTTTTGACATTAAAACCCCAAATTGCCGTGGTGACGGCGCTGGAAGCCGATCACCTCGACTGCTACGAAGATATGAACGACATTCGCGCGACTTTTGAACAATTTGTCAATACCCTGCCCAACGATGGCTGCGCTGTGTTGTGTGCCGACTCTCCCGAGATACGCATGCTCAATCTCGATAGGCGATACAAAAAAATGACCTTTGGTTTGACAGATGGCGACCTTCGCGCAACAAGTATTGAACAAGACGGTTTTGGGATGGCTTTTGACGTATTTGAAAAAAATAGGCGGTTGGGGCGTACGCGCCTTCAAGTGCCGGGCAAACACAATGTGACTAATGCTCTGTCAGCACTTGGGGTTGGCAAGTACATCGGTCTCAAGTGGGAAGAAATTTGTGGTGGTATCGAAGCATTTCGAGGTGTTCATCGCCGATTTGAAATGCTCGGCGAAGCGCGGGGTATCGCGGTGGTTGATGATTACGCCCATCACCCCACAGAAATCGCCGCCACACTTCAGGCTGCGCGGGCGGGATGGCGTGGCCGCCTTGTAGTCGCTTTTCAACCGCATTTGTACACCCGGACGCGCGATTTCGCACCCGATTTTGCCCGAGTGTTACAACGGGCCGATCGCGTGTGGATCACCGATATTTATCCCGCAAGGGAAGAACCTATTGCGGGCGTTGACGGAAAGTGGCTTGCCGATCAGATTTCCGGCGCTAATTACGCACCTGCACTAAATGATTTAAAAGCGGCATTATTAAGCGACTTGCGTGCTGGAGATCTGCTACTGGTTATGGGTGCTGGAGATATTGAAACCGTTGCCCGCGATATTTACCAAATGCTTAGAGAAATATAAGGCAATGTACGATGCACGACGCGATTTGCTCGAGAGAGAGATTCAAAGCCAATGCCGGGGAAAGCTCAAGCGCGATGAATCCCTCGCCAAACACACGACATTTGGGTTGGGTGGTACAGCAGACCTCTTCTTTTCCCCAGCCGATCTCAGCGATTTGGCCATTGCAGTACCCCTGATCAAAGATGCCGGACTTCCGATTTTTCCGCTGGGCGGAGGAACAAATACCCTCGTGCGCGACAGCGGATTCCACGGACTGGTCATTTCACTGACAACGGGCGCGCGACGCATTGAGATTGGGGATGATGAGGGCGTCATACAGGCC
This sequence comes from Gemmatimonadota bacterium, assembly GCA_026706845.1. Classification (NCBI taxonomy): domain Bacteria; kingdom Pseudomonadati; phylum Gemmatimonadota; species Gemmatimonadota bacterium. The sequence continues at coordinate 12,715 of JAPOXY010000181.1, read as the reverse complement.
GGTGCGAGCACTCAGGTGGTATCTCGACAATGCCAGCGAGCCGGCAAAACAGGATTGGAATTTGGGTGTGGGATTCCCGGCACCATCGGCGGCGCAATATGGGGCAATGCCGGCGCCTGGGGCGGTGAAACAATGGATCGGATGAACTGGTTGCGCGGTATTGATCTCAGAACGGGTCGGGAAATTTATCTCGAGCAATCCGACATTTCTTTTGGATATCGATACACAGACTTGCCTGCTGGTCTGCTCATTGTCGAAGCCGGGTTCCGACTTGCAGAAGGCGATCCCAAAACTATTGCCGCCGAGATGGATCGCATGTTGTCAGAGCGCAAGAGCACGCAACCGCTGTCAAACCGCAGTTCAGGGTGCATTTTTAAGAATCCACCTGGTTATTCTGCAGGAGCACTCATCGACAGTGCTGGATGCAAGGGGATGTCGATAGGAGCGGTGAAAGTTTCGGATGTACACGCCAATTTTATGGTCAACCTCGGTGGGCATTCCACCGAAGATGTACTCGCGTTGATCGCGCGGGTTCAAAAACGCGTTTTTCAGGTTCACAAAATTGAATTGGAGACAGAAGTAAGAATATTGGGTGAGTAATGAATTTTTCTCAGGAGGATTTTATGTCTGAGTATAAACCAATCTACATATCTCACAGGTCTAAAAATATACAGGAGGCGGTAAACACGATCCTGTACACAGCGCCTGCACCGCAGAAGCGGCCCCGAAAACTCGCGCGCTGGGTAATTGTTATGACACTGATGAGCCTGCTGGGTGTGGGCATCCAAAATGCCTATTCATCGCTGACAGATTCAGATTTCTTTCTCATGACACATATTCGGGTTCTCGGCAACGCTCTGATATCTGAAGCTGAAGTAATAGCCCTTTCGCAATTGCAGGTGGGCACAAATCTTTTTGCCTGTGATATAACATCTGTAACAGAACGCGTGGCACAACACCCGATGGTCAAAAAGGTGTTGCTGCACAGAGAACCACCGGAAACACTCGTCATTAGCATTGAGGAACGCCAGCCTGTTGGGCTGTTGAACACGCCTAATGGTTTGATGGGGCTGGATGAGTCTGGCAAAATTTTCCCTCTGTCTCCTGCTGCGCAGGTGGATTTGCCCATTCTGACAGGTGTTGATTTGCAACGAGATAAGGATGGCTCCTGGGCAAGTGCTCTGGCGAAATTTGTGACGGAATTGCAAATCCACACACCGGCGTTTTGGCGTGAAATTTCAGAAATTTGCACGGACAGTCCCCATTCTGCTACGGTTTATCTGGTGGCTGATGATCTGGCCCTCAGAATGCGTTTTGAAAATCCCGATAAGCAGATTCGGAATTTTCGCGCCTACACTCAGGCCACATCTGGACTTGGCACAGACCTCGCGTATATTGACCTGCGCTATAGAGATCAAGTCGTTGTGGGTAGGCGGCAGTAGTTCATCAGTGAAAGGGACCCACACGATGGATCGAATTGTTGGACTCGACATTGGCTCCACCAAGATCTGTGCTGTTGTAGCTGAAGTGGAAGATGACGGCACGCCCAAAATTACGGGCCTGGGCAGTAGCCCTTCTCAGGGCCTCAAGCGCGGTGTGGTGATCAATGTGGAAAAGACCGTACAATCTATCCGTGCAGCTATAGAAGAAGCGCAGAAAATGTCGGGCACGCGCATCGGTGCTGTTTATGCGGGCATTGCCGGAGATCATATTCGCAGCGTGAACACGCGAGCGGTTGTGGCCGTTTCGGGACCGGACAATGAGATTACGGCCAATGATGAAGAACGCGCAATTGAAGCAGCCAAAGCAGTATCTATTCCCATGGATCGAGAAATTGTTCATGTGCTGCCGCAGTCTTTTGTAGTTGACGATCAGCCCGGTATTAAAGACCCCATTGGCATGTCGGGTGTGAGACTCGAAGTCGATGTACATATTGTAACCGGCGCCGTAACTTCAGCGCAGAATATCTGCAAAAGTATCCGTCGTGCAGGTGTAGAGGTGGTGGACCTCGTGCTCGAACCCATTGCTTCGAGTTATGCGGTATTAACACCTGACGAAGAGGAAATGGGCGTGGCACTGGTCGATGTAGGAGGTGGCACGACCGATCTCGCGGTGTTTTACGATGGTGCTATTCGCCATACAGCCGTTGTGGGATTGGGAGGGGCAAATGTGACAAACGATATGGCTATTGGTTTGCGCACGCCCTGGAAACAAGCCGAAACCATGAAACGAGAAAACGGCTGTGCATTGCAATCGCTGGTCAGGCCCAACGATATGGTCGAAGTGCCGGGTGTTGCCGGACGACCTTCTCGCACGGTGTCCCGGACAAAAATGGCCGCGATTATTGAGGCGCGCATGGAAGAAATTTTTGGACACATAAATCAGGAGATTCGCCGCACCGACTATGCCGACTTACTGGGAGCGGGCATCGTGCTCACAGGTGGGGGTTCAATGCTCCAGGGTTGTGCTGAACTGGCCAAAGAAATTTTTGACTCGCCCGTGACTATTGGCAAACCCCGAGGAATAGTGGGACGGGCCAATGCCGTGAGCGAACCGCTCTATGCCACCGCTGTTGGGCTGGTGCAATTTGGGCTATTTCACCAAAATGGCAATTTTATATCCGATGACGGCGTTTTTCACAATTCAATTTTTGGTCGTATGAAAAACTGGATTCAGAACTTTTTTTAAGGAGATGCATCTTTACTAACGTTGTGCTCTAAATAGTTAATAGCCAATCAATTTCTACCGTGTTTAAACAGGGGGTTCTCATGGTAACTTTTTCAATTGTCGACGCCGATAGCCAGGCCAAAATCCGGGTCGTAGGCGTCGGAGGGTCAGGTGGTAATGCGATCAATCGCATGATTGTGTCGGGATTGCAGGGCGTTGAGTTTATCGCCATCAATACCGACGAACAAGATCTCAAACTTTCACAGGCGCCTAATTGCATTCAAATTGGGCGCAATATCACAAAGGGATTGGGCGCAGGTGCCAATCCCGAAATTGGCGCAGAGGCCATTGAAGAAAATCGCGACGAGGTCGCCGAAGCATTGGCCGGATCCGATATGGTTTTTGTGACCGCAGGCATGGGGGGCGGCACGGGCACGGGTGCAGCGCCCACCGTCGCCGAAATTGCTCGCGATGCAGGTGCGCTCACTGTGGGCATTGTGAGCCTGCCTTTCAGAATGGAAGGCATGCCGCGCATGCGCAATGCTCAAACGGGTATTGATTCCTTGAAAAGATCTGCGGATACAGTGATTATTATTCCCAATCAGCGGCTTTTGGAAATCAGTTCAGAAGACACAACGCTTACAGAGGCGTTTCTCATCGCCGATGATATCTTGTTGCAGGCCACGCGGGGTATTTCCGATTTGATCACCATACCCGGCGAGGTGAATCTCGACTTTAATGACGTGCGTACGGTAATGCAAGCCGGCGGCGATGCGCTGATGGGTACAGCCGAAGCTTCTGGCGAAAATCGAGCGATTACAGCAGCTGAAAAAGCATTGAATAGCCCATTGCTCGACAATGTATCTGTTGCAGGCGCTCAGGGAGTGCTGGTGAATATTTCAGCCAGCAGTGAACTGAAGCTGTTTGAAATGGATAAAGCTGTGAATCTCATAACCGATGCCGTGGGTCACGAAGCCAATATTATATGGGGTACGGTGCTCGATGATAACCTCGGGGACGAAATGCGCGTCACAGTTATTGCCACGGGCTTTAATACCGACTCACCGCAGAAGCTCAATGAGCCCAATATAGGCATTTCTTACTCGAAATTTACACCCGAGCCTACTGTTAGCACAGATATTCCAGCCTTTATACGCAAAATCGAATCTGAGAATACTGAGCTTGATACAGAGGAAGAACCCGAGAAAAAACTCGAGGAAAAACCCGAAGAAAAGCCCGAAGAAAAACCCAAAATCGACACCATATCCCTGAACGATCTACAATACCCTACGTTTCTTCGCAGACAAAAGGAAGGATGAAGGTAAGACGTGAGACGTAAGACGCAAGACGTAAGCTCCCCCTTGCGTCTCCCCCAAAAACAGGCATATCTCTACGCAATTTCTGCTGTTTTTCTGTGGTCAACGGCGGCCACTGCATTTAAATTATCTCTACGCGTTTTAGACCCCATTCAACTTTTGTTCTACGCTGTCCTTGCGTCGTCCATTGTTCTGGGCCTGATTATAGTGGCTCAGGGCAAATGGTCGGCGGTTTTTTTATGTACGCGACGGCAGTATTTGCAATCGCTCGGATTGGGGTTGCTCAATCCATGTGCCTACTATCTGGTATTGCTGCGCGCTTATGACCTGCTGCCCGCTCAGGAAGCACAACCTCTGAATTACACCTGGGCAATAGCACTGGCCCTGTTGTCCATTCCCCTTTTAAAACAAAAATTGACCCTGTGGGATGTAATCGGCGGGACGGTGAGTTATGCGGGGGTATTTGTAATTTCTACTCGAGGCGATATAATGGAATTTAGATTTTCCAATCCCCTGGGAGTGGGACTGGCTCTTTTCAGCAGCTTTTTGTGGGCACTGTACTGGATCTTCAACAAACGGGACACGCGAGACCCGGTTGTGGGAATGTTTTTGAATTTTGTTTTCGCATTGCCTTTTGTGCTGATAATCTGCATCGCATTTTCAGATATGCGGATCAATATACAGGGATTAGGCGGCGCTATTTACGTCGGCTTATTTGAAATGGGCATCACATTTGTCCTCTGGTTGTCGGCGATGAAGCTTACCGATCACACGGCGCGAATCGGAAATTTGATTTTTTTATCCCCATTCTTATCGCTCTTCTTTATCCACTTTTTGGTGGGAGAAGATATATTGCCCTCCACTTACGTCGGGCTGACGTTGATCATCGCGGGCTTGATTGTACAGCAAAAAAAGCCCGAAAGCGTTGCTTGAACCACTTTACACACGACACATTTGGCATTAGTTTAGCCCGATTCCACAAATAATTGCTTAAGGAGGGTTTATGTCTCAATGTCCGAATATCCTGATTTTGCACAGTGACGAACACAGCTTTCGCTTTTTGTCGGCGCGCAACCGCGACCAGGGTGGTGAACCCTGCCACACACCCACATTGGATGGTTTAATCGCACAGGGCGTCAATTTTGATGCGGCTTATTGTCAGATGCCGCTGTGTACACCAAGCCGCATTTCAATGCTTACAGGGCGGCACGCACATCGGTGTGGCGCGTGGACCAATGGGTCGATCTTAGATCCCGATTTGCCAACTTTTGGCAGTCATTTTCAGGCCAATGGGTATGAAACAGCGGTCGTGGGCAAAACGCATTTGGGCGGATCTTTGCAACACGCCGGATTTGGCGCGCGGCCCTATGGCGACTTCGGTGGCCCCTGTTCCCATCAGCCCGACCCATTGCACAAAACAGGAGATGGTTTGCGGACGCGCACAGTTGATGCGGGAATCAGCGAGGTACCCGAATCGCTCTTACAAGAAAATATGATCGCACGCGAATCGCTTGCGTGGCTGCGCGAACATCGCCATGCCAATCCCGACAAGCCCTGGCTGGTCTATACATCATTTAGCCGCCCGCACTTCCCGCTAACCGCGCCAAAGCGGTTTTTCGACCGCTATTATCCCGAAGGGGTAACGCCACCCTGGGTACGCCGCACCGGCGATAGTGCCGACCATCCGATGACAGTGGGCGCAATCAAGGGATTTCGGACCGAAGAGATTGCCGAAGATGAAATGATGAAAGCGCGCGCAGCTTATTTTGCAGCGGTCGATTTTCTGGACGAAATTCTGGGCGATTTTCTAACTTTGCTCGACCGCGATGGATTTTTGGATAACACCGTCATTGTATATACATCCGATCACGGAGAACTGGTGGGCGAACACGGGATATGGTGGAAAAATACATGGCACGAAGCCGCTGCCCATGTGCCTTTTATCTTTTCGCTTCCCGAACACCGCAACGGCAGCCTGAACGCGCGGGAAATACGCACACCCGTAAGCCTCGCCGACCTCTTTCCCACATTTTGTGGATTGGCGGGTTTAAATTGTCCAGATGGGGTGGATGGGGTGGATTTGACGAATGTATTAAAAGGAGAAACGAGTACCGCACTCGATAACCGCGCAGGCGTGATTACCGAATCGCCAAATCCGCGCTGGGGCAAAGGCACGGAGTTCAGGATGATACGCTCCAAAAAGTATAAATATATCGCGTTTCGAGATTGTGAAGACCTCGCCTTTGATATGGAAACCGATCCCGACGAGCAACGCAATTTGCTAAAACACGATCCCGACAATGCCGACTTAAAAGCGTTGCGAGAAGCGGTACTGGATGGATTTAACTTTGACGAAGTAGAAGCCCTGCGCGAAAAGCAAACCGCTGAATTGCGCGCCAAATATCCAGCGCGGGTTAAAATGCACACCCCCAATCAAATTCTGCGGGGCGACGGCAAATTGGTCGAAGTCGATACACCTCTATACGCCCCCAAAGTGATCAGCGACGATCTCTCACGAGACTTTGACGATTATCCCGGTCAATAGAATAGTTAAACGTTATTTTTTGGGAGGTTGCAATGACAGCTTTTTCCCGCGTTTGTGAAACACCACCTGCTTCGCCTGATAAGATACAAGAATACTTCTCATATAAGTTGCGATGCGAGACCGATCCATTTGATGTGAATGCGGATCTGGAAAATGGAATCGATAGTTTTGAGTTTATTGATGTGCGCAGTAAAGAAGACTATCTCAACGGTCACGCTGCTGGGGCTATTCACATTGATCACAATGATATGACCGAAGCGCGAATGGCCGAGTTTCCCAAAGACCGATTGCTCGTGGTGTACTGCTGGGGACCGGGGTGTAACGGAGCGACAAAAGCCGCTGTGAAATTGAGTGCCTTAGGGTTTTCCGTAAAAGAAATGATCGGCGGGATTACCTATTGGAAAGAGGAAGGATATCCAGTAATATCAGGCGTTTAGGACATGGCCTGAGCTTGTATAAGCAAGTGGTCAAAGATGCGATCGAAGGTCGTATTGGGCATTTTTTCGGGGTGAAATTGCACACCGATAATGCGGCCATCTGGCGTTTCGATGCCCTCTATAACTCGATCTTCACTGCGGGCACTTATATTGAGTTCACTCCCAACCGTCTCGAGTCCTTGCAGGTGAAAGCTATTGGTCGTACATTCGGTTTTGCCCAGAATGGACGAGAGATGGGAATTGGGATTGAGCGAAACCGGGTGATAAACGGAATCTTCTGTGCGCCTGGGTGAATGCGGATCGACATCGCATTGTATTTGAATATCGGCATAGATCGTGCCGCCAAATTGAGCATTGATAAATTGCATGCCATAGCAAATGCCTAAAACGGGCATCTGTTTTTTTTGCGCGTATTCAAAAGCGCGAATATCATTTTCATAGCGCGTGGGCGCAACCGCGGGCAGGTCTTTGGGCAGCTTGCCAACCAGACCTTGCGTAATACCGGGGCCGCCAGTAATAATCAGGCCATTGAGCAAGGCAAACAGCGGTGCGAGCGTTTCCTGTTCCTCTGTCATAGGCAGAATAAGAGGACAACCACCCGCGCGTTCCACCGCAATCACATACTCGTGATTGAGCGATTGCTGTTTACTCTTAGAAAGAAAGCTGGTCGTAATACCGATTATCGGACGTGGCATTTTAAAAATTGGATAGAATTGGCAACGCTTTTTGCTTGATGAATGCACAAATATGTGACATCATGGAATGAAGAACAAGGTTAAAATAAAAAACTTGAACAGGAGACGGAAATGGACGCTGGAGACAGAGTGGCTGTTGAAGCCGCATGGAAGAACGGCGTGGGCGTCTTGCACAACTTGCTCTCGCAAGATGAACTGGATGCAATCCGCCGGGAGTTAGAACAGGCGTACCTGGATATGGATATGGGACCGGGTGAACCTGGCAGCCGGGACAGTCTGCGAAATGAACCGCTATTAAATTATCCCGCTCTGGGCAGATTATTTTCCCATCCCCGCATTCTGGGAATCGTATCGGCAATTCTGGATGAGCCGCGGCCTTTTCTCTTGCAAATGAAAACCAACCGGTACACACCAGAACACAAAGGCGTGGGACGGCATTCAGACGGCAACCCGACGGAACTCGCCGCGCCTTTTCAGTGGCTGTCAACAATGATTTATCTGGACGATATCGACGTCAATTCCGGAGCGTTGACCCACGTGCCGGGCACGCATCTGTACCATTTTGCATCTGCGTGCGACCCGGGCCGAATACTGCCCACAAAGGAAGATATTCAGGAAGGTGACTACATCCCAATCGAACTGAAAGCAGGTAGCGTCGTCTTTCGCGTACCAGAGGTCTGGCACGGCGTAGTGCCCATCCACCGATTGCGGCGATATATCACTGGTTTGTACACATCTCGAAAAAAGGGAAATGCGCCGATCAAAGAGCGGATACAAGGGGTTCGAAAAAGCCGAAAGCAAATCCCGGAGACATCCATACCCGAACACGCCAGGAAATACTGGCGGTATTGATCAGTGGATCAACCCAAAAAGCGATCCAGCACATTCTTTGTAATCGCTGAAATAGACTCATCCACCGGCAGCGAACTGGGATAATTGATCGACCCTACCGAAAACACCTCTCCCCCGCTCTCGGTGCGGTGATATACGATCTCCGCGCCCCCTTCATCGGGGTTTAAGCCTTTGGCCAGCAGTTGTGCGTTTTTTGGCGAACTCTCTGTCATCTTATCCGTTTCGTGTCCAGATGCACCGCCCGGACACCGCATATGCAGACACTTCTCTCCAAAAATATCTCCCGTCTCCAGGCCAGTCCCTTCAAAGAAATCGTGCGCCCCATCCACCACCCGATAAGGCGCGCCAGTCATAATACCCGTCTCCGAACAGGTTACACCCAGCAGATTCGCCTCTGACTCGTGAAACAGATGGAATCGACTCTCCAATCCCAACTTCTGTAGATGGCTAAACCCCCCGCCTTTATCTCCATTTCGCACTACCATCGTATATTCGTCCGTAAACACCACCTCGCAATTCAGACCATTCCCCCCCAGATACATCAGCTTGCCGCCCCGCTCAAACACCCAGGACTTCAGCTTGTAGTACATATCCGCAGACCAATACTCCGGATGCGTGCTGATGATCAAAACCCGGTAATCGTCCAAATTCAATACCCCGGAATGGAACTGCGTATCCGCATAAAAATCGTATCCATATCCCTCCCGCTCCAACCACCCCAGCAACCGCCACTCCGCTGGGGCGACATGGCAGTTGGACCGCCCCTCAATCGGATCAGTAATCCGCTCATCCTCTGCAATAAAATTGATCGGTTCAGGTCGGTCGAACGACAGCGATGCATATTCCTTTGAAGTAAAAAGCAAATGCCTGGGGTCCGTATATCTCTTGAGATCCATTCGCGCATTCACGGTGGGTCTGCGCGGAAATTTATCAGCGTGGATGTAATTGCTACGCCCCCCAAAATTATTATACGCATTCCAGTTTATATTCGAAGCCAGCACTGCAACGTCGGTACTCGGATTTGCCGGTGCGACAATCCACGGAAACGAAAAAAACACACCCGACTCCGTTTTGGCGTGCAAATAATACAAGCCCGACCGTTCGGGTGCTGTTATATATTGCTTGTGTGTCGGGCTGGTATAACCCTGTGCATTCCATTGAATACCGGTCTGCGTATAATCCCCATCCGGCGTAATTTGCATCGTCGCCCGGGGGCCGTGTTCATCGTACCATCCAATTGGACACACCAACTCTTTTTGCCATCCATACCGCCACAGCGACAGCTTGTACGCCTCCACTGCGTGTACCCTGAACTCTGACGGCTGCCCGGACTGTACCCACTTTGGCCACATATATCCCAGCAGCCCATCGGTCAACAGCCGGAACTGATAGGGAGCCTTAGTCGGTATCTCAAGCGGTACTGTCTTAAAGCCATAACCCGGCTTGTAAAGAGTCACTCTATACTTGCCAGAAGGCAAATCCGCATAAACCGCTCCGGTCGCTCGCGAACGCGCCTCAAATGACCCCGCCTCGCCTTCAAACTCCAGCAGCACCTCTGGCACTGCCACATATCGTTCATCGCTCACATATCCAATCAGCATATTGTTCCCTTTTTACGCCAGAATGGTCAGACTTCGATCTTCGAGCGGTAATTCCATCTTCTCTCCACCGCGACGATGCGATTCTCGCAACGCAATGGCAATTTCCAGCGCTTCTCGTCCAAACTCTCCCGGACAAAGCGGCTCTGTGCCCTCATTTAGATTCTCGACAAGTCCTTCAATAGCGGCCTGTTGTGAACTGCGAGGTCTTTTGGGATTGGGAAATTGTCGTCGAATCGGTTCTCTCGTCTCGTGATGCCTGGTCCACATCTCAAAATCTGCGTGTTCATTCCGGGCACTTATCCATCCATCGCTTCCCACAAAGTCAATATTCAACCATCCTCCGGTACTCAGAAATCCGCGGATGCCATTCTCGTATCGAATCATCCCTGTTCCTGAAAGATCGCTGTCGCCGCGGGCCTCTTCATCACTATTCATATTCCCAAATACCCACCTGGCAGGTGTCCCGGCAAAAAGACGAAACAGAGCCAGCGTATGGCTGTGACCGCGTGAGAGCCGCCAGCCATAATTGCAGATCATCGAAGAGAAATTCCCAATCATGCCGCTTCGGATTGAATTTAGACATGCGTGGAACCACGGACTCCAATTTTTGTGACAGGCAATAGCGAGCATAACCCCATTCTTCCGACACACATCGATCATCGCGTCTGCTTCCGCCAGACTACGGCATATCGGCTTGGTTGCATAAATCGCCTTAACACCTGCCTCCGCCACCCCTGTGACGACCTCTGCACGTTCCTCTGCCCGTGTCGTCACACTGACGATATCTGGCTTCTCTTTGGCGATCATCTCGCGGTAATCGGTATAAAGTGCCGTTACGCCCCATCGACTTTTGAAATCGTCCAGTTGCTCCACGTAAAGATCCGAAGCTGCAATCAGATCAATCCCCTTCGCTTCGATCATCGCGGGCGCATGTGCCCAGGGATATCGAAACTGGGGCCTATTTACGTGCTCATCATCAATAGTACTGCCAATCCGCCCACATCCAATAACAGCTCCCCGATAAGATCCCATGTTGTGCTCCTTCCATCACGTCAATCCCCCACGCGCTCAAAATAGAAAAACCGCCCATCGTACGTCCCTACAAACAAGCCCCCTTCTACTACACAGGGAGGTGCTGTAATTGGAGACCCGAACGCCGCACGTCCCCGGCATTCGCCGGAAGCGGCATCTAAAGCGTACAAGCACCCATCACATCCACAAACTAGAAGACAGTCATCAAAATTGACTGGCGCAGCTAAAATGCTCCGCACGCCTCTGCGATAGGGAACCATATCCAGCAGATCGCCTCCCGTCTGAAACCCCCACAGTAGCGCTCCGGAATTGAAATCAAAACAGAGGGCATCTCCCTCCGGTGTGGTGGCGTAGATCCGTCCATCCCGCACGAGCAGTCCGGTCGGGTAACTGGACTGGAGGATCGGCTTGTCCCACACAACCTCCCCCGAAATTGTCCGTAACGCGGTTAAATGCGACGAGTCTCCCCCACTTACCAGCAGGTTTTCGGACACAATCGGCGTTGGATATGGATACTCAACCCCTATCTGCTGTTCCCACACCACATCCCCGCTTTGCCGGTCCAATGCCATCAGCCCCCGCCGCGGCACGAGCAGGAAAAGCAGGTCCTCATAAACCTGGGGACTTGCGTAACACGCCCAGTTATCGCTGTCTTCAACAGGTACATACCATTGTTGCTCTCCCGTCTTTAGATCAAAAGCCGCGTAACCGGCCTTCGCCCCTGCGTACAATATCCCATCTGCAATAACCGGAGACGTGTAAACCCAGCGGTCGGGATACCCGGGCAGATTCGCATGCCACAGCAGGCGGCCCGACGACGCCTCCAGCGCATGCACCCGCCCGGTAACTGACACAGCCGCGCAGATACCATCATCTACAGCCACACTGTTCTTCACCGTCGCATCCGTGCGTGCATGCCACGCCAGATCTCCGCTACCCACCTCAATACAACAGACCCCGTTGCGGGCAGGATAACCCTCGTCCCGCAGGCTCAACAGCAGGCGATCTCCTGTCTGCACGGGTGCTGCGCGGTGCAGTCCCCCCGGAAGTTGTTGCTCCCAGCGCAGGCGCAGCCCCATCTCGTCCAATGCAATCTCCACCGGCGTATCCTCGGAAAGTAGCGAGACGCCAGTGGGTTTGTGCGCGCAAAGGTCCACTTCCACCCCTTCCTCTCCGAACCGCGCGACGCGGTAGCCCCTCGGCGATGTATCGATCCCGCCAAAACAGAACGCCGGAGTTGCGGCCACAACCATCTCTTTGTAAGAGAACACCTTGCTGGAATGCCAGTGCCCGTGCAGTACCAAGCGGACATTATGTCGGCTCAACGCCTCCAAGAATGAAACCGGCGGAGGCGTGTGAATCACCACCACGATCTCCCGACCCGCAGGCTGTAGTGCCAAATCCGCCCAGAACCACACCTCCTTTCGCTCCTGGTCTGCCGGCGAAAAAAACGACTGCTCGTTGGGATAAAACACAAAGTGGCGCCCCCCCCAATCAAAGCTGTAATAAGAAGGGCCGAGCACCGCTTCGAAATTCCGGGTAAACGTATTGTCCGCTGAGCCCCCCTCGT
>JAPOXY010000180.1 GCA_026706845.1 Gemmatimonadota bacterium | reverse complement strand
AATTATTTTTTCCAACGTCTTCCCGGGCAAATATTCCATTGTAAAATAGGGGCGCTCTTCGGCAAAGCCCCAGGCATACGTGCGGACCAGGCGCGGATGCTGAAATCTGTTCAACACCTGAAACTCTCTATGAAAACGACGATACACAGCCTTCTGATCCACCATTGTATTCAAAATTTTAAGCGCGCAATCCCGGTCTTGCTCCAGGTCCAACACCCGATACACCTCTCCCATGCCCCCGGCTCCCAGGTGCGCCTGGATTTGATATCTTTTATCGAGAATGGTGCCGATTTTAAACATGACCTCTTCTACTTTCTTCAGATCAACAGGTTCGACGATGTAACTACGGGGCAGTCATTCGCAACCCCGTTTCCAAAGTGATATTCGAATGGGCATAATATCAATTACTTAATTAACAGTATATTATAATAAGAGCGATATATCGTCCTAATACAATATATCGCCCTTATTAGAGAGAACAAGTCTATTTTTAATTAAAATAGCCGAACCGGTTATCCAGCAATCATTATATTTTTCAATGCGTCAAATTCATGATTTTTCCAACCTTTTTGGCAACATGAGGCACAGTTTGCTCTGTTGTATTTTTTAGACTCATCAAAAAACGGTGGGCAGAGTCATCAAACGACAGGCGATGCTGCTCGACATGCGTTTCCAGCATATCCAGATCGCGCAACACCTCGTCCTGTAGTGCGGGCAGGGGCATTATCCACAAACGCCTCAACAGGGTCTTCATAATCAAAATCGGGTCATGCGGATCTTGAGCCAAACGACTGTAAAAAGCCTCCAAAGGCAACTCCCAATACAACTTCTGAACAATAAGCCCCAGATATTCCCGGTTCTTCTCAGCAATATCGCTGGCGGAAAAGCGATCAGACGCCGAACCTCGATCACCCTCATGCCTGCGACACCGAAGCGTGGGTTGTTCAATCACGCCTATCTTAAACCCGGCGCGTATAATGCGAATCCACATATCGTAATCTTGCCCGCGAATCAAACGCTCGTCAAAACAGCCGACCCTGTCATAACACAACCGATGGGCAACCACAGTTGGACTGCACAACTCAAACCGCCCGAACAAATACATCACCATATCGCCTATAGGCGGCATCCTCGCTTCAAAAGACCGCACGGGCACATCGCTTCTCTCCCCCTCTATGAATTCATAGCCCGTATAGACAAACTTCAAATCCGGATCTTCTGCAAACTGCGCCGCGTGCAACTCGAGCTTATTTGGCAACCCAATATCATCATCGTCCAAAATCCAAACATACTCACCCGTCACATATTTCAGCCCCAGATTCACAGCAGACGCCTTTCCGCCATTTGCCTTTTCAACATAGCAAATCCGATCTCCAAACCGCCTGATCACCTCTGCCGTATCATCCGTAGAACCATCGTTCACCACAATGAGTTCAAAACCTTGATACGTCTGTTGCAAAACGCTCTCAACAGCCTCCACAACATAGTTCGCGCGATTATATGTTGGAATAATCACTGAAAATTTTGGTAGCATCAAACTACACCTCCTGAGAAAACGGAACAAAAAACCACGCCTTAAGGACGTGGTTTTTATTTCGTCTAAATATGTTACCCCGCTTTCCTAACCGGCATTCATCACTTCTCTAACACCTGCAACAATATTATCTCGATCAGGAAAAACGTGATCTTCCAACTGGGGCGTGTAAGGGATGGGTACATGGAGGGCGCAGACGCGTTTGACGGGCGCCTTCATCTTTGCAAAAGTCTCCACATCTTCGGTCGCCACAGCGGCAATCTCGGCTGAAGCACCTGCTGTGGGACCCGCCTCATCCGCAATAACCAGCCGCCCGGTCTTTTGCACAGACGCGCGAATAGCATCGCAATCGAGCGGCACCAACGTGCGCGGATCCAGCACCTCAACGGAAACCCCCTCCTTGTCCAGCACCTCCGCAGCCGCCAGCGCTTCGTGTACCAGCCAGGCCAGCGCGACAATCGTGACATCTGTACCCTCGCGTTTAATATCTGCTTTGCCCAAAGGCACGGTATAAGACTCTTCGGGAACCTCGCCTGCAAAATCCATCAGGCGATTGGACTCAAAAGAAATGACGGGATTATCATCCCGAATAACCGTTTTGAGAAGCCCCTTCATATCATAAGGCGTTGAAGGCAATATCATCTTCAACCCAGCCAGATTCATAAACATCGAATACGGACTCTGCGAGTGCTGCGCCGCAACCCGCCTGCCACCTCCAACCGACGTGCGGAAAGTAATCGGGAATTTCACCTGCCCCCCGAACATATAGTGGATTTTGGCTGCCTGATTCACAATCTGGTCCATCGCCACAAAAGAAAACGTAACCATACTCCAGTTAATAATCGGACGGAAACCAGAACCGGCAGCACCAACAGCGATACCCGTAAGCGCGCCCTCGGCAATAGGCGTAGCGCGCACGCGCTCAGACCCAAACTCTTTGACGAGCGCATCGGGCGCATCGGTTGACAGATGAAACGTCGTTGGATCGCGCCTCATTTCTTCTACAAGAGCTTCCATCCCGGCCTGTGCATAAGAGATTTTTCTCATCGTATTATCCTCGACTCACTCGGCAAAAACATCTTCGACGGCAGCTTCTAAATCTGGAAATGGACTCTCTTTGGAAAATTGCACCGACGCTTCAACCTCCGCGAGAATTTCACCATCCATCTCTTGCCACGCCTCCTGGGTAATACAACCCTGATCCATCAGACCCGCGACAAATCGCTCAATGGGATCTCTATCCTTCCATGCGCGGAGTTCGCTCTGCGGCCTTGGATCAGCCGCGCCAACCCTCTCCGTATGCCCTCGCCAGCGATAAGTCTTACACTCGATCAGCGAGGGACCCTCGCCCTTGCGCGCGCGGGCAACAGCCTCCTGAGCCGCGTCATAAACCGCCATCACATCATTCCCATCGACAACCACGCCCGGGATATCGTACCCCGCGGCACGCGCGGCAACATCGCTATGCGCCAGCGTACTCGCCGCCGGGGTGCTCGCCGCGTAAAGATTGTTCTCGCAAACATAGATCATAGGCAACTTCCACGCCGCAGCGATATTGATCGACTCGTGAAACGGACCTGCATTTGACGCCCCATCGCCAAAAAACGAGACCGCAACGCGACCCTTGCCCTCGAGCTGCGCGGCCAGGCCAGCACCCGTAACAATCGGTATGCCACCTGCGACAATGCCATTAGCACCAAGCATCCCAATGCTAAAATCGGCAATATGCATCGACCCCCCTTTGCCCTTGCAATACCCCGTCTCCCGCCCATAAAGCTCAGCCATCATACGCTTCAAATCCGCGCCCTTGGCAATACAATGCCCGTGCCCCCGGTGCGTACTGATAATCTGGTCGTCCGGATTGAGCGCGGCACAGACACCCGTAGCAACGGCCTCCTCGCCGATGTAACAATGGACCACGCCGTAAATATCCCCTGCGCGATAATCATCAGACGCACGCTCTTCAAAGCGCCGGATCGTTTGCATAATCCGCAGCATCTCAAGTTGTTTCTCTTGTGTAAGAGCCATAAGATAATCTCCACTATGCAGGCCTATCACCCTTTTTAACCGGCGCTGTTCGGCTATCAACGCCCGGCAACATTTTTGACGGATCTCTCGTAACAATAACATCGATAATCGTAGGAATATCGCGATTGGCAATACCCTCGACAAAAGCACCTTGCAACGCCTCGGGATCATCCACCCGAATGCCCTGACATCCAAGCGCGCGGGCTGTATTCGCGTAATCCGTCTCGCTCAAATCACTCGACTGATAGCGCCCCGCATACATATTGTGCTGAAGCGCTTTGACATAGCCCGAAGCCGCATTATTCACAATAGCGAGGGTAAACCCAAGCTCAAGACGCCGGGCTGTCTCCAATTCGCCCAGCACCATATTAAACCCCGCATCTCCCGTCAGACCAACAACGGGAGAATCCCCCGCAGCGAGTTGCGCGCCCATCGTACCCGGCAACCCGTAACCAATAGACGCAAATCCGCGATTGGCAATATACGTGCGCCCAGACCGGGTCGAATCGTAAAGCAAACCCGTCCAATGCGCGGCAAAACCACCATCCACAACGAGAATACCGTCTTCGGGAATCGCGTTTTGCAACTCGCGCACCACCCGCGCCATATTGACGGGTCTTTCGTCAGACGCATAACGCGGCTCCGCCTCGGCTCGCCAGGCAACCATCCGCTCTGAGACCTCGGTCAAATAAGCCGCGCGCACCTCCTGTATCGCCACCCGGTCAGAGGACAAACACGCCTGAAGATCGCGCAAGCCCTCAGCCGCATCGCCCCAGAGTGAAACGGTAGCAGGCGTGGTGCGCCCAATTTCCTCAGCCACAATATCGAGATGAATAAAAGGCACATCGCGCGGAATCAAATCATAGCGTTTCGTGGCAATCTCGCCCATCTTGCACCCAACCGACAGAATACAATCTGCAGACTCGATCAAATCGTTAGCAATCCGAGACCAGCGCCCGAACAGCCCCACGCTGAGCGGATGAATACAGGGAATCGCACCCTTGCCACTCAGCGTTTGCGCAACTGGAATACTAAAAGCCTCCGCAAAACTCTGCAATTCACAATACGCCCCAGAAAGATGGACACCACCGCCAGCGAGAATAATCGGCCGCCGGGCATCGCGCAATCGCTCCGCCGCGCGCGCAACCGCGTCTCGCCCCGGGCGCGAACGCTGTGCGGGAATGCTCAGCGTTTCTGGATCCACAAAAAAATCCGATTTGGAATAATCATACTCCCCATGTGCAATATCCTCGGGCACATCCAGCACAACAGGTCCCGGTCGCCCGGATGTGGCAACAGCGTACGCGCGTCGCACAAGCTCGGGAATGCGATTGCCGCTCTCGATCCGAATAAGAGCCTTAGCGGCTGGCGCCAAAATCTCCGTCTGACGCGCCTCCTGCGTCATATTCTTCCACGAATGCTCGCGATTGCTATTGCCCACAACAACAATAAGCGGAACACCCGCATTGAGAGACTCCACCAATCCCGTAACCAGATTCGTCGCCCCGGGACCCAGCGTACCATCGCATATACCAGGACGTCCAGTTACGCGCGCCCAGGCATCGGCGGCAAAAATACCACAGCGCTCATCATTGATCAACGTATGTGAAAGCCCCAACTCGCGCACCGCATCGTAAAAAGGCAAAAGTTGAAAGCCCCCCATGCCAAACATAGGCGCCGGATTGTGAAGGCGAAACATCTCAGCGAGCGCCTGCCCGCCATTCATGTGTACAACTGAAGACATAAAAACTCCGTATCCAAATACATAATGTAGGGGCGGTGCCCCCGTGCCCGCCCGTTGGGTGGTGGGGTTTTATACAAGCCTTTCCCCAAACTCCGGAACCGTCATCCCCGCTTTAACACCGCGTCTTTCCGCCTGTAAATTGACATACGACAGAACACCACTCTCCCATGCAGAAACCGCATCGCCGATACAGGCGGTCATCGCATCCACTGTCCCCGCGGGAATATCGGCGCGATCCAGAATCTCAAGACGCCGAACACCCGCCCGATCAACACCGACCCCCGCATCATTAAACACCGCGCCCCTCGCCTCTGCTGCAATCCCATAATCGGGCCTGCCCGCAATCGACCCTCCGTGCGATCCCGTAATAATAAATGCACCTGCATCGTCAGGCGTAACAAGTGATGCAGAATCACATGCAATCGTAAGAACAGGCACCTCTTGCAACACAGAGCGCGATTCCTCGTAGCCCGGTACATCTCCTCCAAATGGCTTACCATTACACAAAACCTCAGCAGCCTCTCGACAAGCCTGCCCCTCTTCACATCCAAGCGCACTAGCTATCTCATTGCAAAAACTGATGCGCCCGCGCTTGAGCATATCTGCTCCATCTCCAATACGCGCAGACGTATGTGCAATCGCGGCAGCAGCGAGTCCGAGACCTTGCAAATAATCAAGCGACCCAATCCCCGCATTATCCTTCCCAACACCCGCATCGTTAAAAATAACGCCCCGAAGACCAGCCAATGCTGCGAGATACCCGCAATACCGCCCCCCGTGAGAAGCGGCAACAAGAACGGTCCCCCGCAACTGCGAGCCGAGCTTTGTAATACTATCGGCAACCTGAACCGCATCCATAATAGCCTCTAATTGTACTATTGTATATATTTTTTTTACTTTTTATACGCATTTTATACCCATTTTATACCCATTTTTTTCTATTTTCAAATCTATATAAAACAAACACTTACAAAATTGATTGCGTCTAATTGCGTAATTGATTGCGTTTTTTGGTTTATTTTTTTTATTTTGACGCAATTCCAGATGGCGGTCGCCCTGGATACCAGCGAGTCCCTTTAGTAGCTCCGACTTAGAGATACGTTGTCCAATCAAATGGGTCAAGTCCAAATTTACTTTTAATGAAATGCTTATCCCGGTGGAGAGTACGTCTTTGCCGGGATCGCCCGGTAAAACTCGAGCTTCTCCCGGTCCAACCGGCCTCTAATCCCACTCAAGTGCGTCTCAATCAAATCTCGCCGCACAGATTCCAGATCGGGATCCTCAAACACATTGTTAAGTTCATAGGGATCATTTTGACAATCGTACATCTCAACCGGCTTCTCAGACGCGGACTCGACCACCAGCTTGTATCGCCCATCAAAAACCATCGTAAACCCATCGACCTCACTAAACACAGCGTCTTTGCCCTTTTGAGCGCCATCGGCATCCGGACCTGCCAACACCTGAGGTACAAACGAACCCCCATCACTATTTTCCAAAGACTCTGCCCCTGCAACATCTAAAACCGTAGCCGTGATATTCAGGCAATCCGTCAATCCTTCAGACGTCCACCCCGCCTGTCCCCCCGGAGGACGCACAACCAGAGGCACCCGTACAGCCATATCGTAAAAGACCCCTTTGTGGCTCAACCGATGATCCCCTGCCATCTCACCGTGATCCGAACTGTAAATAATCCAGGTATTATCCAAAATGCCCTTTGCCTCAAGAGCTGAGATAATACCCCCAATCGCATTGTCGATCAATGTAATCTTTGCATAATAATTGATAACCAGTTGTTTCTTCTCTTCTTCGGTCATCGTTTTGGCATCGCCAGCGCGAAAGAGCGACCGCACGATATATTTGGGATACGGTTCCTTGGGCAGATCCATAATACCCACAGGAATATCATCCATACTGTACATATCCCGATACTCCTGCGGCGAATCAAAGGGATTGTGCGGCCCCGGAAACAACACCTGCAGATAGAATGGCTTGTCGCCATCGTAATCGCGCACCCATTCTGCAGCAGTACGCCCGGTATAACTATCCAGATGACATTCAGAAGGCAATGGACAGGGCGGATCTTCCCAGGCCCGTGCCCTGCCCTCTTCCAGGCGCGTTTTTGACCTGACCACGTAGTCTCGATGCGTCTCCCACAAACCCAATGCTTCGAGATAATCCGAATACTGCGATTTGTTCACCCCCGATGCGTGTGGACCGTGCATCTCCTGAATATCTACAAACCCCCAATTTTCCAATATTGCCGTCTTTTCCTGACTTTTTGTTCCGCCCGTGTGCGTATATAAGTGGGTCTTGCCCACCAAGGCAGTATGATAGCCCGCGTCGCGTACATTTCGCACATGACTGGGACCGCGCTGATCGGCCTCAACGATATTCTGCCAAACACCGTGTTCCCGCACATACTGCCCTGTCATCATCGTCGCTCGCGCAGGCATACAAATCGGCCCATTGGTATAACACTGACTAAACACCACTCCCTCGGACCCCAGGCAATCCAGATGTGGTGTTTTGATCACTGGATGCCCGGCGCACCCCACCGCATCACCGCGATGCTGATCCGAATAAATGAAAACGATATTGGGTTTTGACATATACACCTCCAGTAAAGAACCCGAATGCTTGAACTGACACGCTCACTCGGTCGATTCGATGTCCCAACTAAAGCGATTATTGGCCGGATCACTATAATCAATATAAACCGTGGGATTTGTAGCGTTGAGATATTCCTCAAGATTGGTATAGCCGTCGTTGTCACGGTCTTTTGGGCCGTCTGCAGGATCAGCCGGGTTGAGTGCATAACGTTTCTCCCAGACATCAGGCATACCATCGCGGTCGGTGTCGGCAGGTGGTTGACCGGAAGCCAATTCGGGCCAGCCACCAACCGTTTTCTGGGAGTCGATAATGCCTGAACCTCCGCCATACGAACCACCGTAAGTGGCCGTGCCGAATTCTACCTCGGCGACGATACGTTTGTCGTACGTGTCACGGCTCGGGAGGATGGCACCGACGTGTTCCAGAACGCGCTGGTAAGCGCGTGCGGCGGAATCCGTATGTATCGGTGCGATCTCGAAAGGACCGTCGGCACGAAAATGATTGATAGGAAGATCATTACCGGGATGGACGCCGAGCCAATTGTCAGCAGTGACGTCGGGAGCACCCATAACGAGATTTCCAGCGACCCACCAACGCTCCAACCCTTCGGGACCTTCATCACCTTCATAAGGGTTGGTGAGACGGGCGCGCACGTTTTTGCGGGTTGCAGGACCGGGTTTGTAAACATTGTTGACCAGATTGATGCGAACATCGCCCTCGCCGCCGTAGCAGGAGTTGTAGCCCCAGTTATAGATGACATTGTTTCGCAGATCGACAAGCTGGACAAAGGGCTCACCACCTGCGATACGCGGGTTGCGGCTGGAGTGGTGTGCCAGAAGGTTGTGATGGTAACTGGCGCGCTTGCCACCCCAGATGCCACCGAAGCCGTGGGCACCTTTTATGTGCGTCGATTCTCGGAGGCTTTCTGAGATCAGGCACCATTGGACGGTGACGTTCTCTCCGCGATAGAGAGAAACGCATTCATCTACACTCCAACTGGCTGAACAGTGGTCGATGATGATATTCTTATGATACCGGCTGCCGATGGCGTCCATATCTTTTTCCGAAGTATCGCCAAGGCGAACACGCAGAAAGCGCACAATAACCTCGTCGGCATCAATGCTGAGCTGATAGTCGGCCAGGCAGATGCCCCCACCAGGAGCGGTCTGGCCAGCAATGGTGATATAAGGCTCACTGATCTTGAGTGGACTGCGAAGATGGATTGTGCCGCCGACTCGGAAGACAACGGTGCGGGGCCCAGTGGCTTCTACGGCGGCGCGAAGGCTGCCAGGACCACTGTCGTTGAGATTGGTAACCTCAATGACGCGACCACCTCGACCACCAACGGTTTGAGCACCGGCTCCTTCGGCACCGGGAAACGCAGGGATCGCAGGGACTTCGGCACCCGGAGCCACACCAACGGTAGAGAAAACAAAAGCAGCTATGGTGAGAAACATAGATGGTTTCATAACACAAATCCTTCTGTTGAGATAAGGGCGCGGTGGCGATGACCGTCAAGAGCACCACGTGAAATTTGCATATTGGGATTCCTTTAAAAATCAACGGGGAGGCATCGCTAAGTCAATGTCTCCCCGTCACTTTTATCCCTCTTATCGGAAAACTCTTTTGTCACACTTCCGCAGAAGCAGGTCGGATTGGTTCAACACGCTCGTGCCCAATCACCTTTCGGGCATACAGGAGGCAGGCCTGAATATCTTCATGTGTCAGCCAGGGATAACCTTTAAGCAGCACCTCGGGGGTATCCCCTGCTGCGAGCATGCCAAGGACATGTTCAACGGCAAGCCGACGCCCTCGAACAATAGGCTTACCCCTAAAGATCTTCGGGTTGATCGTAATTCGTTCCAAGAGTTTTTTTTCATCCATCTTTCACTTTCCCTCCGTTTCTGAATTCCTTTCTCTAAAAGAGATAAGTTATCCACTAAAACGGTTCAAGTCCAGTTAGAACAAAATATACTCATGTTATTGTACACATCCAAGATACAAAATCCGGACCTAAAATCTACCAATTGACCAAATGAACGATATAAAATATCTGTAGAGAGAGTTTTGGGCCTTGACGCCTTTTCGTTTGACATTCGACTTCGGTTCATATACATTTCAAACCCAATGAGGACGGACATACTACTCTCCGGGAAAATTAGAGGACACATCTCCGGATTTTGTAGAAACGGCCTCAAAAAGAGCATTCCAGAAACTCATAAAAACAATAATTAAATTGGGTGGGCGATTAGCTCAGGTGGTTAGAGTGCTTGCTTGACATGCAAGAGGTCACTGGTTCAAGTCCAGTATCGCCCACCATTAAAAACAATGGGTTACGCTAATTTATGCGCAACCCATTTTTCTTTAGTGTCGTGTCCAAAATTAATAGAGATTGAGCAGAGATTTCTCAAACTATCCAGAAGTGTCGATCCTCAGTCTCAGTCTTGTGCTATAAAGGGTTCCTCGATTGTTGCCAATCTGCATTTAAAAACGAAAACACCTCAACATCGAAAAACTCACCGGCTCTAAAAGTATGTTGCCTCAGTGTACCTTCTTTTGAAAAACCGACTTTTTCAAGGACGCGTGTAGAACCATAATTCCTGGAAATTGACCTTGCTTCGATTCGATTCAATTTGAGGTGTTCAAAACCGTATTCTACAATTGCAGCGACAGCATTTGTCATAATTCCGCAGCCCCAGTACTCTTTTGCGAGGTAGTATCCAATTTCGGCTCTTGAATGTGTAGCCTCGAGATAAATATAGTGACATCGACCAATGGCACGATTATCCTCGGTTATAACCCAATAAATCGATTGTTTCTTTTCAAACTGCTCAATCATAAGTTCAATCCATGATTGGACCTCTTCAAGCGTTTCTGCATGTAAGCTTGTAAATTGGGTTACCTCTTTATCAGACATAAAATGGTAGAGAGAGCGTGCGTCCTCGGGTTTTATTCCGCGCAGGTTATAAGATCCAATTGGGAAGGATGGGACTTTCGATGGAAATTGGTCTGTTTTCATATTCGGAGATGGTTTCGGTAATTGGCAGCACGCACAAATTCAGTCACAACAGACAGATTGGGATCTGAACATGAAACGAATCGGTATTCTGGCCTACGGTTCTCTAATAGACAATCCAGGTCCAGAACTTGGCCCGAACACGGCTGCAAAAATCAAAGATTTCAATACGCCATTTATGGTTGAATTCGCCCGGAAGAGCCGAAGCCGCAATTATGCACCCACTTTAGTTCCGGTCGCCGAGGGTGGTGCTTCTGTTAAAGGCGTTATCCTAATATTAAGAGACGGCATATCTGAAACTGAAGCTAAAAATATGCTCTGGCGCCGGGAAACGAACTGTTTTGACACTCGAAAAATTTACCAACCCCATGCAAACCCCGGTGATAATAAGGTGTACGCGGAACCGCTGGAAAATTTCAAGGGCATCAATGTGGTTTATTACGCCCGAATTGCCGCTAATATCCAACCCTTGACACCAGCACACCTGGCAAAGCTGGCTATTCAAAGCGTCAGCTTAAAAAAGAAAGACCAGGGACGAGATGGCATTAGCTACCTGATCAATGCAAAAGCAAACGGTATTCAAACGCCTCTCATGCCCGCATACGAACAGGAGATTCTACAGCGGATGAACGCAAAAAATCTCGAAGAAGCCCTGTCCTCGCAAATCAACCTGTTGAAAGAAAATGCTGGGTCATCAAGAGCCAAATGAGAGCACGAGGAAGATCAGCAAGTGAAAGATGTTCGAGAACATCGCGCTTACCTTCCTACAAGCGCGTCGTATTCCTCCAACTGCATACGGAGTTCCTCATATTGACTTCGCAATGCATCCTGATGAGCTTTCTGAAGTAGAGGATGAATATTCTTATCTTTAGTTTGAGCCAGCTCCGCCAAAGCGCCCTCAAACTTTCTCATCTGGGCCTTGGTGATCCGATATTGTCTCTCATTTTTGATCATATCTGCTCCCCACTTAAGTCTATGGTGTCTTGCGGAATCGAGGTCGAGACCTTGGAGATAACCTCACCACCTTCAGAAAGTATTTCGGCGATTTTATCCAGATATGCTTTCAGGGACAATCCGTGACTTCTTGCCAGAATCCCCAGCGTATCCACCTTTGTCCGTTCTCCCTTTTCGATCCTGCGCACCTGGCGTTCCGAAAGGCCATGAATATCGGCTTGCCTAAGCCCGCATTGTTTTCGAAATGCGGCAACCGCCTCCCCGAACCGAATGTCAGACATCAATCTTTCCCGATCCTTTTTCTCCCGCCACATATCATCTTTCAGGTAGCGAACAACATCCAGGTCGATATGTACATCAGCCTCAGGCCAGTGAATATAACTGCCTTCGCTGGAGAGAGTAAATGAAGAACGCTGTTCTTCTGGAATACGCTTGAGTGCTGGCATTTCTTCAAAGCCAACTCTGAACAGGGTATGGTCACAAGCCACGACAAAAAGCTCATCATCAACGACCTGTGCAGTGGCAATCAACTGATCCGGACATCCAAGACTCCAAGCCGTGAGCTCATAAAGTGGTAAAAACTGAGCACCTTCGTCTTCTCAGACAAAAAGGGTTCGAAGATGGTTTCGGTGATTGGCAGCACGCACAAATTCAATGACAACAGGCAGATTGGGAACAGAAATGAGCACAAAAATATCCCGAGAATTTATCCTTAGCAATAAAAATCTAACTTTTTAAGCATAATATCAAGCCTGTAGTTGTGGAAATTCATCTTGCAGCCATTGGTTCACAAAGCTACATTTATTTAGATTTTTCAATCGTTCTATACGTTCGCTTGTTGTTCGGCTTGAAATGAAGATAACAGGAGCATCAAATATGGCAGATAATATACCAATCGAACACCGGTTCCATTTTGACCTGAGTGGCTTTCTGATCCTGCGCAACGTATTGACACCCGAAGAATGTGAAACCACTCTGAATGTCCTGTCTGATTTGGAAAGCCGGACATACAAAGATGAGTGGATGGCTTCTGCACCCACTTTTGGCAGACCAAAACCACTACCAACCTGTGATAAGAGTCGAGAATTGCAGATCCGTTTGAACGGTCTCTTACGGCTTGATCCCGTTTTTGACCTGATGATCGCACATCCGAAAGTCGTGCCTTATCTGAAGGCATTTATGGGCGAACCACAACTCATCAACACCTGGTCGATTTCTAAATTCAAGGGCGCGCAACAGGGGGGATGGCATCGCGGCGTGCCAACGACGGATTACAGTTATCGAAACGGCGATATTCGCTCTCGAATGCTCAATACCGTATATTTTTTAACAGATAATGGATCCGAAGACGGGTGCGTGGTGGCTGTACCGGGTTCACACAAGAGCAATTTTGATCTGAGCTGGCAGGAATATCAGGGATTGGATCTTCCGGGTGCCGTCGCAGTAACGGGCAAGGCAGGCGATGTCTTACTCTTTTCCGAGACCGTCATCCACAATGGACTGCCCAAGACCACAGAGCCAGTGCGATCCAATCTGTATTTCAACTACACACACGCACACTATAATGTGATGATGCGCGAGCCGCCAAATGGATACCACAGATGTCTTCCGCCAGAGATCCGCGAACGATTTAATGAAGCACAAAAAGAGATGACGCGGTGGATGGAATTGGCAAGGTGGGATATGTAGCACTCGTTGGATAACGCTGCATCATCGAAAGCCAAATGAGAGCACGAGGAAGATCAGTTCATTTTGAGAATGCCCAATCGATCTTCACGCAAATGATTTCTCAACTCGCGATAATATTGTTCTCGGACTTCTATGCTTTTCATGTTAGCATCAATGGTATATCCTGCGGGCTTAAACACAATAAACATTACCTTCCGGGGAAACGTATCAATATTGATAGACGCGCCGTGGACCAGGGCCGTGGTGCAAACCGTCATCTGCCCCGCCTTTGCGAGCAAAGGAACCGGATCTGCAAAAGGCATCTCGGGAAGATCTCGAAATGGGACTGGATTCTGAATATAAGTCCCATGCTTTTCCACATCCTCTGCAATCAAACGGTGGCTACCGGGTCGGTACATGAGAGGTGCCCGTTTTTCCGTCACATCGCTCAACCAGAGCAGACAACTGCAAAGCATCTGTTTGGGTGTAGCATCCAGGTCTGACAGGCTATATTTAATATCCACATGTTCGGAAAAACTGAATATTGCGCCAGGCTGTGGATAGGAAGTGACAATAAACGCATTAAAAAAGTGCACAGCATCGGCCCCCAATGTCTTTTTCGCCACAGCTTCCAAAAACGGATCCTGGATCAGATCCAGCAATTCAGGCTCGAGAAAATACCGTTGCCCCACACGATACTGGGCCGATTTCCCATCTTCCGGGCCTTCAAACGGCAGCATCCGATCAAAAACCCTCGAAACGCTATCTAACCGCGCTTTGCTAAAAGGCGTATCGATAGTGACCGCTCCGACCTCTTCAAATTGTGAAATTTCAGATTCGCCAATCATAACATACCCCCTATATCCTTCTAAGCATCCAGCCACGCATCTTCAAACACCCGACACCCGACGCCCTCCTGCCCCATGGAACTGCATGCGTAGAGCGTGATATACTGGGATTCATTGAGAGGACCAACGGTACTGTACGAGAAAGTCTTCGGCTCGATAACCTTGTGGCGCCATGTCTGACCTTCGTCGTCACTAAAATAGATCGCACCGCGCTGGCGCTCTGTGGCGTGCTGCCGCTCGGATTCGGGCAGACCGGAGCCATTGGGAATAGAAAAGAGCAGACGCCTCCCGCCCCGGGCAAGTGTGCCGTGGCAGAGCACCCCACTGATATCGACGAGAAAGGGCCTGGACCACGTCTTGCCACAATCCGTCGAAGTATGGGCAATGCGCTGCACAGGACCGGGACGCACATCCGCGAGAGGGGTGTGGGATTCGAGCATACCGCGCGAATTCAGCCTGCGAACGAGCAACAATTCCTCACCGCGGTTAACCGACACAGCGGAAGCTTCATTGGCAAGATAATCCGTAATAAAGCCATCCACGCGCCAGGTCTCGCCCTGATCATCGCTGTAGATAACGGCAGAACCGGACTGGGGATGGTTGCGAAAATAATTCGTAACGGCCTCTCCCTCGGGCACCACAGTAACAGGTCCGCCCAGAACGAACCGCCCCCGATATGGACCTTCAGAAATCGCGTGAACCTGCCCCACCGCATTGAACATAATCAGCGTCCCATCGGAATAGCGGTGATTCAGAGGCGACCGGTCCCCGAGCAACGTCTCCATAGTCCAGGTATCGCCATCATCATCCGAATCAAACCGGCAAAGAACCATAGGCGTATCGCGCCCCACGGCGTCGATATCGATACCGGACTGCGCCCGCATCTCGCCATAGTCCTTGTCGTAAATATTCTCCGTACCCCGCAAATCAACCATAGACAGAACGGACACGCGCTCGCGTCCATCTCGTTCGGAAAGATACGCAGACACCGCGTAGTGGGTGATCCGTCCCGAAACAGCCCTCGCTGGCGACCACGTCGCGCCCCAATCGCTGCTCCTGCTCGTCAGAATCACCTTTGGATCGTCGTCGCGACCGCCGCGCAACCTGCCCTGACAAAAGGCGATCAACACGCCGTTGCGCGTGACGACATACGACGGCTGAAACGTGCGACACACCACCTCACCGTGCACCTCAAAACCAGGCTCAAAAGCCAGCGTCCGTTCACTCAACCCATTTTCAAGCTGTCTCATACGGGCCTCCCATAAAAAATAGCCATCAGGTCACGCGATCCCCGCAAGCCAGTTCACAATAGAAGCGACCTCTTCTTTTTCGGACGCCTGTGTTTCGATCA
Organism: Gemmatimonadota bacterium; assembly: GCA_026706845.1. NCBI lineage: Bacteria > Pseudomonadati > Gemmatimonadota > Gemmatimonadota bacterium. The sequence continues at coordinate 16,882 of JAPOXY010000180.1, read as the reverse complement.
AAAAACCCTTCTCCGCTTTCAGATTCGAGAATGCCCATTCTACTCAAACCGTGAAGAGGTATAGATCGTCGGTCGCCTGAGCACCGGCGAAAAAAACGGGCAGACCGTCACAGATCAAATCGGTCTTGCACACATCGTGGATCGTCGGGGCCCTGGGATATCCGTCGCCAAAATCTCCGTAGGGAAACGCAAGCCTATCGGTTTCGTGCAAAAGGTCGCCATCGATGTCAAAGCGGCGCACAATATTCCCGGATCCGACGATCAAGCACGCACGGTCCCGGTCGAGATAAAGCCCCGTACAGGTCGCGGAACCAGTACAGGGGTAATTGCCCAGGAACTCCGGGGCATCGGGATGCGCCACATTGAGAACTGTGACCGATGGATCCAGCAACCATTCCCTCCTGGGATCCTGGATCCTTGAAATACCAGTTGCTACATAGGCGCGCTTCCGGTACAGGATAATGCGGTTCGAAATGTTCATATACCACCTCGAAGGCTCACCTCCGTTGGCAAGCGTCCAGCCGCCTGGATCGGTGAATCGTCCATCCTCATCCACAGCGTCCGGAAAAAGGCCGAGAGGGGTCTCTACCCTGCCATCTCCTCTGAATCCCGTCACGCCAACCAGGGATCCTTCATGGCTTGCCCCATGGCAGCGGGCGAGCACATCTTCGCGCACGCCGATTTCAGTCAGTTGGCCATCGTCCTCAACGCGTACAACTTTGATGACGTTTCGCTTGCTGACGGCGAGTACCGTGTCGGCAGCCACTTCAAAATCGTTGACTTCCGGGGCAAATGCGCTGCAGTCGATGGGGACGAGATCCGCCTTCGAGAAGCGCATGCTTTCGATCCCGCGATCACTGCCCACCATCAGATATCCGTTGCAGAAGGCGACTGACTGGCAATCGGAGCGGTCCGGCAAGTCCGCAACCAGTTCAGGGCGTTCGATGTCACTCACATTCCAGAACGTGATGCGATTGCCGTATTTTGACGGTGCAGCTACCAAACCGTCTCCGAGATACGCCGCCGCATGCGGCCCACACCCCGGGTACCGCCAGTAGTTTTGTATGCGCATATGACCCCCAGTAAAGCGCGATCGGTTTATCCAGATCCTCCAAAGCGAAACCGCAGCGAATAGAGACCCACATTCTTGAGGTAGAAGCGGAGGAACACAGGCATTCCCACGAGTTCAGCCATATCCTGCTTGTTTTTCCACGTCACTTTGTGCTCGACAAGGTCAACAGCCTGTGTGGTGCAGTCGGCAAGGGTGAACCCGGGCACAGCACTCGGGGCACCGCTCTCACCGAAACGCAGCACTTCGACAGCGAATTCGGGCGGAACAATCGCCGTGGTCGGATCGCTGTTATAACCGTCGGCCACGGTCGTATTGACGATCAGTTCCGGTGCGGCAACAACCATCTCTCGGGTGAGCAGGAAGCCACCCGTATGCGTACCCATCTGCGCGACGAATCGATCCTGGAGGAATTGCGCCCGGCCGATGCCCGAGACATTGTTTCTGTTGCCCTGTGCCTGGCCGTGGCGGGATCCGCGATAGTAGATAAAATCCGTATTTCCCATGCTCACAATGCCTCCGGCCCCCGAGGTGGAACCCGAGTCGAAAGCGTCGGATCCGCCATGGGGAAGATATACAGACCGGTCGGGCAGCATATTCCAGTGCAGGCCATCGCTGCTAAACGCCAGATGCAGATGGAAGGCCATGTGCGGCGGAGGCCCCATCATTCCGACAAAACCGATAAAATGGCTGCCTACCCGAGAAACCACCATGTGGTCGATATCCGGATCATCTACTTCTTCCGGCCACATCACCACCCGGGGCTGGCCAAAATCATACGGCGTCTCCCCGACCATCACCGCTGTCCGGCGCTTGAAGTTGTGCTCCGTCGGTCCACCCGGCACATCCCCAACACCAGCGGTACACACGGGCCGCCCGAACATCAGCCAGCGCTCCCGAACAGGATCGAACACCATGTTTTGCCATGTGTCCCGCAGACCGATGAAAGCCGGGTTCGACGGATCCTCCCGCCAGTGAATCCCATCGTCCGAATAAGCCAGACACAGACATCCATAGCCCTCGGCCAGATTGTCCTTGTAAGTCATCAGAAAACGGCTCTGCTGCGCGCCACCGAGGGGGTTCCACATCACGCGCACCCCCTGGGCCTTTTGCTGTCCCGTGACCACCACATTGGTCTTCTCATATTGTCCGTATGGCTTGCCTTCCAGCATCGGCTTGTCCCAGTGCACCCCGTCCAGGCTCTCGGCATAGCAGACAAAATAGGGATACCCATCCCGCTCCGCCTTCCAGTCTTTGAAGCGGAACTGGTGCATCCACGCGTTCCAATCGGTCCCGGCATACCACATGCGGAACACGCCAGCTTCGTCGTCGTAAATCACATTTTGCTGACCCACCGAATCTTCCCACGGCCTGTCGGGCATAAGCACGGGGTTGTGCGGATCCTTAATCGGCACATTCAGCACGCGTTTTACCCCCCAGCGGTCTTCCACCGTGGCATTGTCGATCAGCAATACGGTTTCCGTACCAACCTCAAGTGGCTCCCCTGCGTAGTAGGACTCCAGATTCATGTCACAACTCCTCTAATCAAAAGGCTGCTCTGAGTGATAAATCTCCCGATCCGCCTCCAACAGAAACGTGCCGTCTGACTGTTTAATCCACTGCGGAACATCGGGATGACCTTCTCTATTCGGTACAAACCCCATCAAAATGGGATCCTCTGTCTCCTCGAGAAACGCGGCTAATTGCCCCTCCAAATCATCGCGAACCTTTGAAAAACGCGGATCATCTGCAACATTGTTCAACTCATACGGATCGTCTGCCAAACTGTAAAGCTCCCGTTCCGGTGCCGGTCTTGAAAAAAGCGCCTGAACAACCTCTCGCCTGTTCTGAAAACGATTCACCCACCCATTATCGACATAATCTGGCACCCGCTCAAAGTTGCGAATCAACTTGAACTGATCCGACCGAACACACCGCATCGGCGTGTAATACCAGTTCCCAGCACGCCGCCCCCAGGTCTGCTCGCTAAACACCACAGACCGACCAGCCCAACCCGCACCGGAAAACAACCCCCGAAAACTCCGACCCAGAATACCATCCGGCTCCTCCAGGCCGCACAAATCCATCACCGTCGGCAGCAGATCCAGATTGCTAATCAAATCACCATACACAGTTCCAGCGGCAATCTCAGACGGGTATCTCATAAGCAACGTCGTTCGAATACCCGCATCGTAAAGCGTGTGTTTTGCCCGCGCAGTCGCCACACCGTGTTCGGTAGTAAACACCACAACGGTCTCATCGGCCAGCCCACGATCATCAAGTGCATTCAGAATCCGCCCCACTTTTTTATCCAACGCCCCAATCTGCCGACACAACGCGGCGAGATCTTTACGCACCTCCGAACAATCGGGCAGATCCGGAGGCACAACCATTCGCTCCGCAAGCTCTGGATCGTAATCCAGACCAAAAGGTCTATGTACCTCCGAGAAAGAGACCTGCAAAAAAAAGGAGCGCTCAATAGACGGGACTTCTTCTCGCAAAAAACGCTCTGCCAGCACTTCCACATCAGCCTTCCCCTCCAGCACACGCGAAAAACCCGCCCAGGATGGATCATTCGGAATCATCAACCGGTTGCTCAACACCGTCTCATAGCCCGCATCTTGAAAATAACGCGCCATGCACACCGCATCATCCGCATAGGGAAATTGTCCCCACACACCGATCATGTGCGGCATCTGGCTGCAATACAAGCCAACGCGACTGGGAATACAAATAGGTGCCGTCGCAATAAATTGCGAAAACCGGGCACCCTGAAAAGCCAACCGATCCAGATTTGGCGTTGATACATCGGGCCGGTCATAACAACCGAGCCAATCGCCCAGATCGTGACAATCGATAAACACAACATTGGGTTGTTTCATATCCTGGTTCCTCTATCCTATCAAAGACCTGAAATTGCCACATTGCACATTTTGGAGAAACAAAATGAGGACAACCAGTATCACAGTTTTCAGGTTGTCACATTAACTCTGGTATAGACACATAATAATATAAGCCTTTTGTGTAATAATATTGACAAAAAATTATAAATAGATATACTTTGACACATGTCTAAAAATTCACCTGAAAATCAAGTTCTGGAACTGGCACAGCAAGGTCTCTTGAGAGTTTGCGATCTGACATCCCGGGGCCTTCATCCCGAATATCTGCGTCGGCTATATCAGAAAGGACTGGTGAGACGGGAAGGAAGAGGCCTGTACATTGCAGCCGACGCCGAGATTTCGGTACACTATGGGCTGGCGCAAGTAGCAAAGCGCATTCCCCACGGGGTGATTTGTCTGCTGTCAGCTTTGAGCTTTCACGAAATCGGCACACAGCTACCACACCAGGTCTGGATGGCCATTGACCGCAGAGCAGCCAAGCCAAAGATGCAATTTCCTCCCCTGAGAGTGATGCGGTTCTCCGGTGTTGCACTAACTGAAGGGATCGAAACATATCAGATTGAAGGCGTTCCCGTTCAAATTTTTAACCCTGCCAAAACAGTTGCGGACTGCTTCAAATACCGCAACAAAATCGGCCTGGACATCGCTCTTGAAGCGTTGAAAGAATGCATCCGCGACCGTCGCACCACAATGGACGACCTCTGGCACTTCGCAAAGGTCTGCCGAATGACCAATGTGATGCGGCCCTACCTGGAAGCTATCGTGGCATGAAAAGAGCGCGTCCCAAAAACCTGCCTGTATCCGTCCATCAGCGACTTTTAAACCTGAGCAGAGAAAAAGGGGAAGAACCCAACCAGATTTTCTTGCGATATGCCATTGAAAGATTCCTCTACCGTCTATCCCAGTCTCCATTTCGCTCCAGTTTCATCCTCAAAGGAGCCCTGCTTTTCTTTGCCTGGACAGGTAGTGCCCATCGTATAACCCGAGATCTGGATTTGTTGGGGCATGGTGGAGCCTCCCATGACCATATCGCAAAAATCTTTAAAGCAATCTGTCGAGAAAATGTGGTGGCAGACGGGCTTTTTTATGACCCTGAAAGTGTTCGGGTGCAAACCATTCGAGATGATGCAGTCTATGAGAGTCATCGCATCCGTCTCTCTTGTTTGCTTGGAACTGCACGGTTCCAGGTGCAAATTGACGTGGGATTTGGAGATGTGGTAATACCCAGGGCCACTACTCTCCTGTACCCGGGGCTACTGGACTTCCCCGAACCTGAACTCAGAGCCTATCCTCCTGAGACAGTCGTCGCCGAAAAACTGAATGCCTTAGTTGTTCTGGGTATGCAAAATAGCCGTATGAAGGATTTCTATGACCTCTGGCTATTAGCCAGAACATTTTCTTTTGAAGGGCTGGTGCTAACTCAGGCCATCCGGGGGACTTTCGAGCGACGAAGGATACCCTTACCCAACGAACAGCCAGTCGCTCTGGATAAGCAATTTGCCGAATATCCGGGGAAAGCAGAGCAGTGGCGTAGTTTTCTTGAACGGAGCGACCTGACAGATGCCCCACAGGAACTTCCTGAACTTATTGAAACGTTGAGCACTTTTCTTGCTCCACCCCTTCTTGCAGCCACAAGAGGAGAGGAATACAATCAAGTATGGCAAGACGGTGGTCCGTGGAAAAAAGAATAAGGAATCTCAGAAAATGCGAGTGGTTTAGATTCAGGAGCGGTACTTTCCAGAAACCTGACTTTTCATACGATCAGGTAAGAAGTCACTGGTCCAAGTACAGTATCGCCCACCATGAAAAATTAGCATAACGGGTAGAGAGTCTCGTAATTCTCTACCCGTTTTTTATTCTTCTAAAAAAATTTCACATTCTCTGAATCTTTATCTTTTCGGCTTTGTCAGAGCCGATACCGCACCAAAGCGATGCATAAATGCATAAATGACGGGAGGAGAAAGGAAGGAGAAAACATGCCAGACGAAAACAACAAACTCTACCTCTATGAAGCTCTGGAACTCAGGGCTGAATACGATGCCAGGATCAAAACCCTGAAAGATTGCCTGTCAGAAACCAGGCAAAATCGCAATCAATCACTTTTTAGCGGTCAGTCAGCAGTTAGCAAAACAAATAACATAAGGCCTTGGGGTGATTGGGGGTGCTGATCGCTGAAAGCTGATGGCTTCCCAGCATGACAAAAACGCCAGACATGCGTAACATCACTTATTGACTGGTGTTACGCAGTCATGCTAAAATAGGCTTTACAAGAAGAAATTTTTTTGTAAGTTGACACAAACGTATGTATAAGAGGAAACATGAAACGCAAAAACTTTTACAGAGAAGGGCCGCTCGCTGTTGTGTTTCTCGCCCTGCTTCTGATGGCGGGGCCTGCCTCTGCACAAACCCCAACCGCGGCAGACGCCGACTTTGACGGCAATGGCGTTGTGGATTTTGCCGACTTTTTGGCGCTTGTAGATCAGTTTGGAGCGCGTCAGGGCGATGGGAGATATGACGCGAAGTATGATCTGGACAGCGATGGTGCGGTTGGCTTTGGCGATTTTCTGAGTTTCACCAGCTACTTCGGCTCGGTTGCCATTCGTGATGCGAACCTGCGTGCGGTAATCGCAGACAGCCTGGACAAGGCGAGTAGTGCGCCGATCAGCAGAGAAGAGATGGCGAGCTTGACCAGGCTTGCAGCGACGCGTAAGAATATCAGCGACTTGACCGGGCTTGAGTTTGCAACGGGTCTGACAGACCTGTATCTTTACAGCAACAGCATCTCGGATGTCTCTGCCCTCTCCGGACTGACAAACCTGACAAGGCTGCATCTTTACAGCAACAGCATTTCGGATATCTCTGCCCTCTCTGGACTGACAAACCTGACAGACCTGTATCTTCACAGCAACAGCATCTCGAATGTCTCTGCCCTCTCCGGACTGACAAACCTGACAGTGCTGGGTCTTTCCGACAACAGCATCTCGGATCTTTCACCTCTAATAGCAAACACGGGATTGGGCAGTAGAGATGTGGTTGAGGTCCGGAATAACCCACTGAGTGACACATCGCTCAATACGCACATTCCAGCCCTTCAAGGCAGAGGTGTGTGGGTGCAGTTTTGAGGACCTGCAGCATCTGCCCGTTTCGATCAGGAAAGCATTTTCATCCAATCGCTGATCGCTTTGGCAACGCGGCTCTAAACGCCGCCACACTCTCCCAATCGGGACCCAGTGCGTGCCGCGAGAATATCGGATCTGGCTGTCGATACATCAAATGCGCCGTGCGCCGAATCCGCTGCGTCTGCCGGACAGTTCCGCAGTGATAACTGGCAATATTGAACATCACAGCAGACCCTGCTGGCGCGTGAACATCGACCCGACCGATCCGTCGGGGATTTGTGCGACCAAAAGAATCTGTCCAGATCGGCTTATCCGGATCCACATACGCCGTCTCACCATCATCAATCCGCAAAGCACCCTCGCCCCATCCGCTTTTGCCATCCCGCGTCTTGGGCAATTGACGCTTGGTCTCGGCACTCTCTGGAATAAGACTCGTACAGTGGGACCCGGCATCCACATCGTCCAGATAGTAAATCACCTGTATCGCCGGGGCAAAAAACTCATTTTTATCAGCACCCTCCACAATACCGTTGTATTCCCGGTGCCACTGCCGCGAGAGACAGAGCGGATCGCCGCCGTCAATATCCTCTGGCGGATCGGCGGCACACACCTCGCGCCGCAAAAAACTCAGACTGCTAAACTGAACACCCGCTCCGAGAATGCGATGCACCAGCGGCGCAACCGATGGATGGTGAACCAGACCATCCAGCGCCTCTGTCCTGTGCATCAACTCAGGTGCCCTGCAGCCTACCGCTATATGACCCGGACGCGGTCCAGGCTCCCATTCCTTCGGGTTCGCGGCCACATCGGCATCAATCCCATCGTTAATCGCCGCTACCTCCTCCGGTGAAAGCGCCCCCTCCACCACGGCATACCCGTTCTCATCAAAACATCTCAGTATCTCGTCCATCGCATCGCTCCTTAGAAAAAGACGTCGCGTCAAACCGAATATTTTTCAAGAACATCCCGGTCAATCTCAATGCCCAGCCCGGGACCCTGAGGAACCGCAAGATACCCATCCACGGGCAAAATAGGCTCTTTGGACAACGCTGTTCGAAGCCCATTTTCCGTCATATCGCATTCAAAAAAAGAAGGAACTGGATTCACAGAACCGGACGCATCTGGCATCGACGCCTGCCAGTGCAGGGTAGCGGCGAGACCAACGACTGCCCCCCACATATGCGGCATAACCGGAATATAATTGGCACTGGCCATCGCCACAACCTTTCTCGCCTCTGTAAACCCGCCGACAATCGCGATATCTGGCTGCACAATATCCACCGCCCGCCGCTGGATAAACTCCCGAAATGCCCAGCGCCCCTGCAAACCCTCGCATCCGGCAATTCGCATCTCGAGCGCCCCTTTAATTTCCACATATCCGGCCACATCATCCCTCGAAGTCGGTTCTTCATACCAGAACAGATCGTAAGCCTCCATCCTGCGCCCCACCTCAATCGCCGTACCCACATCATAGGCCAAATTTGCATCCACACACAAAAGAATATCATCGCCAATCGCTTTCCGAACAGCAGCCACATTCTGCTCATCATAAACCTTCCCCAATCCAACCTTCATCTTCATCGCGGGAAAACCCTGATCCACATATCCTCTGGCCTCATCCATCAATACCTGTGTATTATCCGGCCTGTCTTTCCTGAACAACCCACTGGCATAGCAGGGGATACGGTCCCGAAATGCGCCCCCCAGAAGGCGATAAACCGGCACATCAAGCGCCTTACCCATAATATCCCACAACGCAATATCCACGCCACTGGTCGCGCCCACATTCCTCAGACTCCCCGAATTGTTCAGCGCGTCCCAGATCACCTCGCAATCGAACGGATCCCTCCCGATCACATGCCGCTGAATATCCGACTCACCCAGCGACCCCGCCCCCTGTCCCCATCCCGTAATACCCGCATCGGTAGAAATCTCCACCAGGATAGATGACCGCTCCCTAATCCACGTAAAAGAATTTCCGAACTTCTCGGTCACGGGATAGCGCAAACGATGATATTTAACATCCGTAATCTTCATAATCCCTCCCATACATGGATCCAAACATCTGGCAACCGAAAATACAACCCCATTTTACCAAAGTCAACCAACACCGAACTTCAGAATTTCCATCTTTCTGATCTAACTTGCAATCCATTCCAACCTTGCCCATATTTGAATAACAATTTGAAAAACTCATAAGCACTCTCATGACGAAATGTGATGACAAAAATCGCCACGATATTTGACATTGATGGAACCCTGGTCGAAAGTTCTCATTTTGATGGAGCCTATTACATCTCTGCGATAAGAGAGGTTCTGGGCGAAGTTTGCATCCACGATGATTGGAGCCAATACAAAAACGTAACGGATTCAGGTATGTTGCGAGAAATAATGAAAGAGAATAAAATTCAAGAAGAGGGGCAAATTGAGGAAATCCGCAAAAAATTCGGCGAATTAATTGAGCAATATCTTGAAAATGGTGGCGAATGCCGCCCAAAGAAAGGGGCAATTTGCCTGATTGACAAACTTCTATCTGATCAGCACTATAAAATTGGAATTGCCACAGGCGGCTGGAAACATACCGCCAAGATAAAACTCAGGCATGCGGGATTTAACTTGAAAAATATGGTTCTATTTTCCAGTGATAATAGCGACGAGCGTGTGGAAATCATGAAAAAATGTCTATCTGCATTGGGGAATGGCTTCCATCGCATCGTATATGTCGGTGATGCTGTGTGGGATATCCAGGCAACCAAAAAACTGGGATGGCATTTCATAGGCGTAGGACCACGCTTAAAGGGGAAATGTGAATTTTGGGTTGAAGACTTTTCAAACTATGACACATTCATGAGAATGCTACACGCTTAAAAACGAGATGACGCTTAAAGAGCTAAAACAAATCGCAGCGTCTATTGGAAAAATTCAAGGATGGGATTTCTCCGCCATAAGAGATGGACGGGCTCCCGTACCCTGGGATTATCTTACCCTGGTTCGCAACTACCTCACCTCATCATCTCGCGTCCTTGATATAGGAACGGGTGGCGGTGAAAAGTTTCTCACTCTATCACCGAACTTCGGCAAGGGCATTGGAATCGACATCAGCGATGAAATGATTCAAACAGCTCATAAGAACCAATCCAAAATGCAGATAAACAATGTCTCGTTCAATGTCATGAATGCCGATGCGCTGCAATTACCTGACTCAAATTTTGATATTGTTTTAAATCGACATTCTGTTGTCAATATAGATGAGGTTTTGCGTGTTCTACGCACGGGAGGGTATTTTATCACTCAGAGCGTGGGACATCGCAATACGTCCAATATCCTGGCGGCATTCGGTTGGACAAGTAACAGTTTTGGCGAGGAATGGTGGTCGCCTGCTAAAGAACTCGCCAAAACTTTTCGGCAACGCGGCAATCGCATCATCGCGCTCATGGAATATGACGTCGCGTATTGGTTCTGTGATGTTGAATCACTTCTCTTGTGGCTACACACAGTCCCATTGCCCGAAAAATTTGAAATCGAAAAACACTGGCAATGCATTAACCAGATTCTCGAGAAATACACCACTCAGCGAGGCATTGAAACCAACGAACACCGCGAGTTGCTTATTGTGCAAAAGAGCGCTTAACAGCTTACAGAGGAGAACCCAATGGCCGAACCCAAAGGCAAAGCCTTTCAGACCGTGCGAGATACCGCTCCCCAAAATACCTATCGCGGTGCTGTTGTAGGATGCGGCAGAATGGGCAGCACCATTGACGACGAACACATCGGCATGCCCCATTACCCATGGCCCTGGGCACACGCGCCTGCAATGATTGAAGCCCGGGGGATTGATCTCGTTGCCGCCGCTGATGATGACCCCGCCAAACTCGAGGACTTCAAACAGCGCTGGGACGTATCAGCTCTTTACACCGATTACCGGGAAATGGTCGAAAAAGAACAAATCGACGTGGTATGTCTGACCACCCGCCCCGAACCCCGCGCTGAAATCACGGTCGGCCTGGCCGAACTGGGAGTCAAAGCCATTTTCGCCACCAAACCGATGTGCCGCACATTGGCCGATGCCGATGCCATGATCGACGCCTGCGCCAAAAACAACATCATCCTCTCAATAGCCTGCCACCTCAACTGGTATAGCTACTACACAAACGCCCGCCGACTCATTGCCGACGGCATCATTGGACCCTTAAAAACAATGATCTGCCACAGCCCCGCCAGCCTTTCCAATATTCAAAGCCACACCCTATCCTTACTCCGCCTCTTTGCCGATGCGCCCGCCCAATGGGTAGTCGGCCTCATCGACACAGACGAACAGGCACAGTCCAATGCCGACATTCCCGGATCGGGAATCATCGTATATGAAAACGGCATCCGCACCATATTAAACTCCCGCTCCGAAACCAGACCCTTTGCCTGGACCCTGGAATTCATCGGCGAAACCGGCCGCATCATCTCCCGCAACGCCCATGCCCAATTCGAGATATGGACCCCGCATCCCGAAACCGGCGCGCCCACCCAGACACACCTCCCGGGCCCATGGCATCCCAGAAGCTCAATGGTTGACGCCATCGAAGGTGTCTGTCGTTCTATTGAACAGGGCCGCGAGGACATCTGCCCCGGCGAGTTCGGTCGCGAAGCCCTTGAAATCGGCATCGCCATAAGAGAATCTCATCGCCGCGGCAACATCCGCATTGACCTGCCCCTTGAAGATCGTAGCCTGAGGATGGGGTAATCTGATCTTGTTTAAGAGATATATTTCTGAGAAAAGTCAGTAATCTCGCGGTATTATTACTCGCAACCAACATGCATAAAGTCAATTTCTTATCTGGACTTGCTACTTATTCCGACCTTGTCCATATTTTAATGGACAAGCTAATCCAAAAATTTCCGTTGTCCATCCCTCTTTACACAGGAATAATAAAATGGCTTCTTGGCAAATTAAGCAACTCGAAAAAATGAGCGAAACGGACCCCGATTTGATAGATGATGTACTCCATCATCTACACCAATCAAACCCTGTACTCCTTGAAAAACTTGTAATAGGTGCCTATCTCGATCGCGATATTAACCTCGGTAAGGCAGCGGAACTTCTCGGTCTCCATCGAGAAGAACTGAGACAACGTTTCCTCAAACAGGGCATTCCGCTGAGAGAAGGGAGTCAATCCGTCGATGAATTAAAAGCTGAAATTGCTGCTGCTGATCAAATGGGTGATCATTATTGACAATACCGTATTGTCTAATTTTGCACGCACAAACCACCTTCAACTATTAGAATTATTCTGCCGCAGTCGTGGATTGATCGTTCAGGCAGTCAGGGAGGAGTTTCAACAGGGTATCAGCAGAGGCTTATTTCCTGAAACAGACTTATCGTGGGTGAATCAAACCGATATCACAGATCCCAAAGAAATCTATCTTTCACAACGTTATAGATTGGAGTTGGGCAACGGTGAATCTGACAGCTTGGCTATCGCCAGATGCCGTAACCATGAACTACTCACTGATGATCGCAAGGCTCGTCAGATCGGATTTCGGGAACAAGTACGTGTTTCGGGAAGTGTTGGTGTGCTCGGTGTGCTTGTCAGACGATCCACAATCTCGTTGCTTGAAGGAAACCGCGTGTTAGCAGAATTTATTAGCGCGGGATATTTCTCACCCATTGAAGAACTTGATGATTTGATTTGACAGACAAATTATAGACAGATCAATTATCCAACAAAAGATCCATTGGTTCTATCTTGTTTATGGAGCATCTCTTACTTTCTGGAATGAAAATGATCGTCGTATATGGTATCAAAGAAAAATTGAATCCCATAAAAGCAAAATTATCCGATGTGATTCACGGATGTATGCAATCTGTCCTCGGCATGCCAGAGGATAAACGGGCACACCGCTTCGTGCCCATGGACAAAGAGGATTTTTACTATCCCGGTGGTCGCACAGATGCATACACCGTCATAGAAATCAACATGATGGCAGGTCGCCAGATAGAAACCAAAAAGAACCTGATCAAAACGCTATTCAAAGAAATCGAAAGTCAATTATCTATTCCCCCCATAGACATCGAAATCACCATAAAAGAACAAGCACCGCATTGCTGGGGATTTCGGGGCATAACGGGTGATGAACCCAACGACCTCAAGTACAAAGTCAAAGTGTAACAACTACCAGGGAGCTTCAATGAACACCACACTGGAAACAGTCGAAACAACGCAAACATCCCCCGAAGGATTCTTCACCCTCGCAAAACATGGAGAACGCTGGATCTTGCTCACGCCGGAGCGACAGCCGTTCTTCTCAGTTGGACTGAATCACATCGACTCCTCCCCACTGCTGTATCCAGAAAATCTGCTCCGCTGGAAACAAAAATACGACAACAACAGCATCAAATGGATCTGTGAATCCGTATCCCCCGACCTGAAATCCTGGGGATTCAACACCGTCGGCTGGGTACAGGACGTGACCATCTTAAAACACGCGCACAGTCCGAGCTTCACCCTGGAAGAATATCGCGCGCTATCCATGCCCTACTGCCACCTGTTGCCCTTCATCGAAACACATCAATGGAACGCATGGCACAAAAATCCCGACATCTACAGCAAAGACTTCGAGGACTGGTGCGACTATGTCGCCAGATCCGAATGCGCCCGACTGAGAGACGAACCGAACTTAATCGGCTATTTTTACTCGGACTGTCCAACCTGGGTTCACGTCCGAACCCCACACACAGCATGGCGCGGACCCATGTTTGATCCCGCGCGACTGGAATCACAAGCGGGCCGGACTGAACTATTCAACATGGCACAGCGATACTACAAAATCACCCACGACGCCATTCGCCGTTATGATCCCCATCACCTGATCCTCGGAGACCGATACGAAGCACTCGCACCACTCCCAATGGAAATTGTACAGGCTGCCGACCCGTACGTTGACGTACTCAGCTTTCAGGACTTCGGAGACCCGGTCACACACATGCGCGAATGGCACACAGCCACGGGAAAACCGGTTCTATGGGCAGATGGATCCCGTCCCCGAGAAACCATCGCGGATGACAGCGGAAAATATCTGGATGGGGAATATCATCTCGCGGATGGGAAATGGTATGCCGAAGCCCTGTACGGCCTCCTGGAAAACCCCGGCGCAATAGGCGCGCATCTTTGTGGCGGTTATATCCGAAATCGCTTCCGGCGAAAAGGTCTGATCGACGAACAGGAGCAACCCGACCACGAAGCCATCTCTGAAATACAAAAAGGCAGTCGGGTTGTAGCGCGCTGGCTCGACAAATTGGAATCCTGAACAGATCCCGCGAGTTGGGGGACCATGCCATTAGACCTCGTTACACCAACCATGACGGATGAAGCACCTGGCCCGGGCAGGCGTGTGCGTCAAATCGCGCTGGAATACAGAGGAACTGGTGTACACCACGCGCTATACCTTCCCACAGACTGGCAACCTGGGCGCAAATATCCCGTCATCGTCGAATACACCGGCAACAAATGGGAACCGTGCAAATCAACGGGCAAAGTAGAAGATGCGAACCTGGGCTATGGCATGAGTGGAGGGCGAGGATTTATCTGGATAACCATGCCTTATGTAGAAAAGGAAAAAAAAGAAAACGCCGTCACATGGTGGGCCGATAAGCAAGCAACCGTGACCTACTGCAAGACCAATCTTCCGCGGATCTGTGAAAAATTTGGAGGCGACCCACACAACATATTCATCTGCGGCTTCTCACGCGGAGCCATAGGCACCAGCTACATCGGCCTTGCAGATGACGAAATTGCAGCCTATTGGAAAGGCATCTTCACCCACGACCATTTCGATGGCGAAAAGGAATGGGACTATCCAGAAAGTGATCGCGCATCTTCTCTCACCCGTCTCGCACGGATAAAAGGCAGGCCCGTGCTCATCTGCGGTCTGAACGCCAGCAGGGTAAAAGATCAATTTCTCAAAGCGCATCTCGACCTGGCGCGCTTCACATTTTTGAACGTACCAACCGACCAGATATTCAACATCCCCGAAGGCAAAATCGTCCACCCGCATACAGACCTGTGGATGCACAGGGAAAGTGCATGTCGCAAGCGTGCCAGAGCATGGCTTGAAAGCGTATTAAAAGAAACGCACTACGCCCAGGGATGAAGCACGATCTTTGCGGCCTCGCCAGCGGCTAAAAGACCGAAAGCCTCCTGAATATTGCTCATCGGCATAACGTGGCTAATCAGCTTATCGATAAGGGGCGACTCCGCGATCACCTGCATCACGCCCTCGTAATCCTGCATATTGTACAGCCAATTCCCCGACACCAGCAACCCTTTGCGAATCAAATCTGGGCTCACCTTAATCGGCAATTCCTGGGAACACTCGCCGACAAAAGCCACTCGTCCGCGCCGCCGCACCGCATCAATACACAACCGCTCGCCCGCCACTGAACCAGAACAATCCACCGCGCAATCAACCCCGCGACCATCTGTCAAATCTCGAATACGCGCAAGCGGATCATCCTGCGGATGCAGCACCACCTCTGCGCCCAACTCGAGACCGAGAGCAGCGCGCCACGGCGCAGGCTCCACCGCCAGCACCCGCGCTCCGCGGAACCGGGCATTGATAATCCCGCCAAGCCCCACCGGACCCAGACCCGTAATCAGCACCGTATCAAACGCACCCACACCAATAGCTTGCATGCCCCCAAAAGAAGCGCCAATACCGTCAATCGCCATCGTCGCCTGCTCATAAGTGACCCGTTCAGGAATCGGCAACAAAAGCCATGAGGGCTTAACCACATAATGGGCAAACGTGCCACTGCCATCGCGGGTACCAGTGAACTCGGCAAAGTTGTATGTATCCTCACAATAGATATAATCACCAGATCGACACAAAGCACAATTGCCACACGGATACTGCGGCATCACCGTAACCCGGTCCCCCACCTTCACCCGCCCCGGCTGCGCCACCGCCACCACCTCGCCAGCACCCTCGTGCCCGATCACCTCGCGCCGATCACCCGCTAACCACGTCTTGTACTCGGTACACATCGCCGAAGCATGCACCTTCACCACCGCCCAATCCTCCTTCGGCTCCGGCACAGGTGCTGGCACCACATCTGACTGTCGCTCTCCAACGATCCTTGCTTTCATATTTCTCTTCCTTTGAAAATTTATTTTCTCTACCAGCTCATCATTCACCGACCTTCGCACCCGCTACTTTGAGAACGCGAACAACCTCGCGGAGTTTATCCTTATTCTTAATCGTCGAACGCAGCGCAATCATAAGCGGCGTCTGACCCTTGTCATCTCGCAAATCAACTTGGGCACCGTGTTCAAGAAGTAGAGAAACAATCTCCACAAACCCCGCCCTCGCCGCGCAGTGCAACGCAGTCTGACCCTTATAATTGCGCGCATTTACATCGGCGCCGCGCGCAATCAAATCCCGGACGCGATCAACGCTCCCACCACGGTCGCCGCGGGACTGAAAAACAATCGGCGGCCACCCATCCTCTGCGCGATTCGGATCGCAATCCACCCCTTGGCTCGAAAGCAAAGCAATCATATCGGGATTGGTAAGACCGGAACGAGGCAGTTCAGCAATCGTCGGATCGAGCCCTGCATCGAGCAACACCTTCAAAATATCCACCCGATCGCGCCAGATACAGAACCGCACCAGCCAGTCACCGCAGAGCCGCGGATCTGCACCACGCTCGAGCAACAAACAAACAATATCCAGATAACCAGCACCAGTTTTTTTGACTAAAAATGCCGTCAACAAATAAAATCCCAGAGGGAATAGACTGA
>JAPOXY010000179.1 GCA_026706845.1 Gemmatimonadota bacterium | reverse complement strand
GTAATCCCGATAGTTCTGGCGGGAAAATGTACATTCAAATTGAAAGATGTTTCGCCCAAACTATCCTCCCCTTCGTACGTTGGGCGGTTATTGACTATACCTTCAGCCAAATCTGGGTTGAGAAAATCCACATTGCATAACTCTCTATCAGTGTTAGGATGAACATAGAACAATTGCTTGAGAGATGTGCCCAGATCCGAAGAATGTGGAAGACGCCGCACCAAGTCCTTTGCCCAGTCCGGTTTGGGCATTAGTATCTTCAAAAGCTTTTTGATTGAAACGGGAGCGGCTGCGAGTTGTAAAAGATAGCTTATCGCAAATCTCGGATTTCGAAATAGCTCCTGAGGGAGTCTATGAAACTCATGGCATCCGGCAAACAAGTCGCCTACAATTGCGTGCAAGATGCAATCAGCATCTCCCTTGATAATTTGCCCTAAATTCTGCCACACACTATAGGTACACGCTCCATGTGGAATACGAAACCGCCAGCTCAAATTTAGTAGCTGAGCACAGCCTTGATCATCAGTATCAGGTAGCAACTCCCGATAGGGCAACCCCAAGTGTTCTGCTACCATACGGGCATACTTGCTTTCATCAGCTGCTCGGTGTCTGGACGAGACAAAGTGATAACATGTCGTGTTCACTCCCAGATCGGCGAGGCAATAGGCCATTGCGGAAGAGTCAATTCCACCGCTCAAGGATAACGCGATCTTTCGGAAAGGTCTGATTTGTTTCCTAACAGCCTCAATGATCGTCTCACGAGCGCATTCCCCCCATTCCTCTAAGGTTTTTAGATTCGTATTGATTGAGGTTTCATAATTATCGAATGACAGTGTGTTTATGGATCCACCCCTGAACCGGATATACATGCCAGGGCCAAGCAACTTGACATCCGGATAAGGAAGACCGTTTGGATAACAACAAAGACTCGCAAGAGCCAACCGGTCCACATTTCCATAAGGGTCATCTACCAGGTCCACAGGGTTACACGACCAGAAAAGAGAAGTTCCTTTCCTTCTGTAGAATATCTGAGTCCCACTTGTCAGACTTCTGATCAAAACCACTTCATCAAGACATTGAACGACAGCTACAAAATCCCCACCTAACCGAGCGATATCAGTTAGATTATCCTGTTCGGCTGCTTCGGCAAGAATGCGATAGGTTGCCTCTGTCTCCGTTTCACCGGGGCATCTCAGGTCTCTCGGCACCTCCCATACGCGACCAGCTACTGTGACCATACGATTTCGTGTCTGCTGACATATTCGGCCGATGGCATTAGCGTATTTCCCTGACAGCATGATCTGTCTGGACCTGTTTTCGAGCACTCCGGACTTCATATTCATCAAGGACATTTCATACTCCGTCCAAGACAGTATTTCGTACAGAGGTTCACCCTTCCAATATGTATTGTGCTGCCCTGCAACACCGATGAAATCGCGTCCGATGTCAGGCAATGCTTGAATTTTTGAGATCCTCTCCATAATGCTCTCCTTAATCCCATTTCTTTGTGATCAATCACAAGCAGCCCATCCGATGCTTAAATAGCTGTTGAATTTGGGGCTACGCCCTGCTTTCGGTGCGTGCCTGTATTACCTATGCTTATTCATTTTTTAACTCTTTCACGGGGTCTGTTCGCACAATGCGTATGGTGTGATATGAAATTGCCGCAAGTGCCAGGGCGATACAGCCTATCGCTGGTCCTGCAAAGTGCATTGGCTCCAGTGGCATTTGAAAAGGAAAGCGTTGCAAATACGCACGCATCGCAAAAAAGGCCAGGATGCATCCAATTATACACCCAATGAATGCAAGACGAACTATGGGTAAGGATAGCAAAACAAAGAGGGAGTGTGTGGAAGCTCCCAGAACCTTGCGAACGCCAACTTCTTTTGTGCGGCGGGACAGCATGTGCATGGCAAACCCGATCAATCCTACACAAGCGACAATAATCGCCATGAACGAAGCCGTATAGCCGATGGATTGATTTATATTTCGGATATTTCGAGTAGAATTTGCCAATTCATCCTTCAAAAGACCGAACTGCGGTGTAACACCTGGCGCGACTTCGGACCAGATTTGCTTTAATATTCCCTCGGTTTCTGTTGCCATATCCGGTTGGAGGCGCACCAGAATAGCCCGAATCTCAGTTTCGGGGTCTTTGTGAATGACCAGGGGACCCATGGGGGGCAAAATATTTTGAAAATAAAAGTCAGAGATGACACCTACAACCTGGGGGTGCTCAACCTGTCCTACTTGAAATGGAAATGTCTGACCACGTGCGTGCGTCCATTCAAATCGCTTTGCGAGGTGTTCGTTGA
>JAPOXY010000178.1 GCA_026706845.1 Gemmatimonadota bacterium | reverse complement strand
CCACCAACAGGATAGGCATCGGCAGTCGGAACATACCCAATACACCCATTGGTATATCCCAGTGCAATCGTTTTATCACAAGGAGAAGCATCATCTAAAAACAACTGGTAATCGACAAACATCTCTCCCGGATACCCCACCACTGCCAAATTGCCAATATGTATGGTCTGAATCTCAAACGACTCCGTTGGACTTCCCCCTCTTCTCGCAGCCTGCACATAATCTTTTGCCCACTCGACCATCCCTTCGAATTGTTGGCGGCGTCGATAGGGCGTTATATTTTTATCTTCTCGCACGCGTTGCAAATTCGCTGTGACATCTGCAAGTGCACGCTCTGCTTCATCGACATCGGGTATCATAAGAGGCAATTCGACAACCCGATTATTCACCGCCAGCACATCGTCCTCCAGTCTCTCGGCATACAACGCAGCCGTCACAGTTGCCGATCCCAGGCGCGTACCCAACAACTCGCACCCCTCAAACTTTCCGTCCTTAGGAGAACAGTTGATATCCCCACAACAACCCTGTAAAAACAGAGGCATTGCCAGATTATCCCGCACAAATTGCGCGGCATATCCCGGAAACTCTGCACTGATCGACAGCGCATTCAAATTCACGGGATGCGCCGCAGTCGCGAATACTACAGCCACAGGCACACCGCCTGCTGTATCCACGCGCACCACATCGACCCAGGGGGCTTCGGGACCTTTGGGATGATGGCCCAGCACAATGCGTCCGTCGCGCATCTCTCTGCGGTTATGGGCAATACGCACGGGTGCTCGCCCATGCGAAAGCGATGCGGATACCAATCCTTCTGCCGCCATTTTAATTGCGCCAACGACCTTGCGACACAACACATCTTCATAAGCTGTATCGCGGTCACCCATACATCGAAACGCCATCACAGAGGGTCCCGAATGGGAATGAGACCCATTGAGCAAAATATGTCCTCCCGGAATCCCGACCGAATGCTCAACCATCTCCCGAATCCGATTGACCAGATCCGGCGCAAAACTGATCACATCGGCCCCCACAATTGCGACCTGTGTTTCGCCGTCATCCAGCACCAGTGCCCTGGCGTACAACTCGTCGTGTATTGCCTCAGATGGCCCTTCGCGCGCGGCAAATCCGCACATTGAAATCCCTACTGGCGGCGTGATATTCACCTCTGAAATCCCCGTTTTTATCATGTTATACTCCTTTCCCACTTCTAAAATTTCCCTGTCCTCGACTCGTATTTGGTCGGTTTGCCCAGCGTGCGTCCATCGCTCATAACCCAGTGTGCAACCCACGAGACAATTTCTTCAACGGGAACCCTTGGCGCCCCCATCTCCTCAAACAGCACCCCTGCATCGCCCAACAGTGCTGTCTCGCGCTCTTCGCCTTCAAACACGGGATCAATATCAAAATACTCGCCCAATTGCAAAGCCAAATCGCGCACCGACAACACATCCCTACCCGTCATATTCACCACCCGTGCTGGACATGCACAAAGCGGAAACATCTGCGCCAAATACGCATTCGCATCGCCCTGCCATATCTGATTGACATAGCCCATAGACAGATCTATAGGCATCTCGGATTTTATCTTCTCAGCAATATCCAGAATAATGCCATAGCGCAACTCCGTCGCGTAAAACAAACGCACAATTGCCAGAGGCGTTTGATTCTCCTTGCAATAAAACTCGGCAAGCCGTTCACCGCCCAGCCGGGACATGGCGTATTCGCCAATCGGATTGACAGCATTCTCTTCTCGAGCACCCGAACCCGTCACCGAAGCAAATTCGTAAACATTGCCAGAAGATACATAAACAATGCGCGAATCCGGAAATTGCTGCATAACTTTTGCGGGCAATACCGCATTCATCGCCCAGGTCAACGGCTCATTGCCCGTTGCCCCAAACTTATGTCCTGCCATCAAATAGAGATACGGCACGCGAGGCAATTGCGCCAGCCCCTCATCGTCCAGCAAATCGCACTTGATCGTCGCAATACCTCGCGCCTCCAGATCATCGCGATCCAGCGGATTGGAAAACCGCGACACGCCAATCACCTCATCTGCGCCAGCTCGCAGCAGCAACTCTGCCAAAGTCGGTCCCATCTTTCCCGCGATACCCAAAATCATCACGGGACCATCTAACTTCGACACAGCCTCGATCACCTCGGGCGATGGGGTCGTCATCTGATCGATCAATTCTTCTTCTGTTTTAATCACCATAGTCGTTCTCTCCATTCTATTCTCTTGACTTCTATGCCATCAAATAATAGGTTTGGGTCACAACCATAACGAACCTCAAACCACAACAGATTTATGACCTTTATCAAACAAATCTACGACCTGCTCGAAGGTCGCCGTCTCCTTATGGCATGCTGCATCGCCTGTGGGTTTATCTTTGCAGCGGCCAATCTCATCCCACCATTGCTCATCCGCAAACTCATCCAGTGGCTCACCGAAGCAAAACCCGTAGGAGACCTCATAGAAGTCAGCCTCTTACTCCTTGGGATTTACCTGCTTCGCGGCGTTTCCCGTTACGGTTATGGCTTCTTTTCTCACGTCACCGCCTATCGCGTGATGCACGCCCTTATGACGCGCGTGTACAAGCACCTGCAAAACCTGTCCCACAGCTTTTTCAATCGCCAGCGAACCGGCAATCTCATGGCCCGCTCCATCAACGACATCGAAGCCATCGAAGACTTTATTGCACACGGCATACCCGAAACCGCGCTCGCCACTGTTATCCCCATATCCATGGTTGCCGTACTCTTTTACCTCAATCCAGAACTCGCCCTCATCGCCATATTGCCCATTCCGCCCACGGCATTTCTCGTATATCGCTATGTATCCAAAGTGCGCGCCATGTGGCATGCGGTGCGCGAGCGGCTCGCTGAACTCGCCGCCCTCGTACAGGATAACATGTCGGGCATTGCCGTCATCAAATCATTTGCCCGCGAACGGGAATGCGCCCACCAGGTAACCCACCGCAGCGCCACCTTTCACGACCGCCTGATCAAAGCCAACACAGTCTCGCTCCTGCCCGCCGGCATCATCGAAGCCACGGGTGGACTGGGCATTGTACTCGTCATCTGGAGCGGGGGCAACATGGCCCTCAGCGACAGCATCTCAGTAGCTGATCTATTTGTCTTCATCGTCTATATGGGCCACATCTACCAGCCTTTTTTGCAACTGGCATCTTTTAACGACGTATTGCAAAAAGCCGCCGCCAGCACAGACCGCGTTTTTCAACTCCTCGCCATCCGTTCGGAAATTACCGACGCCCCTGATGTCACCGTGCCCAAAACCATCACATGGGATGTCCATATCGACGCACTCACATTTGGATATGATCCCAACGCTCCCGTCTTGCACGACATCGACCTGCACATTCGCGAAGGAGACATCCTCGCACTCGTCGGGCCTACGGGAGCCGGCAAATCAACCCTTGCCAACCTCTTGCCCCGCTTTTATGACCCCCAACAGGGCGCGGTTCGCATTGGCGGATATGACTTGCGCGACCTGCCCCTCTCCTTTGTGCGCCAAAACATCGCCTCAGTCCTTCAAGACGTCTTCTTATTTCACGGCACAGTATATGAAAATCTGATCTTTGGTCGTCCAGATGCAAACGAACGCACAGTACGAGAAGCCGCCCAGGCAGCCAATGCCCACGCCTTTATTCGCGACTTGCCCAAAGGATATGACACCGTGATTGGAGAACGCGGCGTGCGCTTATCCGGCGGTGAAAAACAACGCCTCTCCATAGCTCGAGCACTGCTTAAGGACGCCCCCATTCTCATCCTTGATGAAGCCACATCCTCTGTTGACGTCGAAACCGAGGCACTTATTCAAGAAGCCCTTTATCGCCTCACGCAAAACCGCACCACCCTCGTCATCGCCCATCGCCTCTCCACCGTGCGTCGGTCGCCCACCATTGCTGTAATCGACGAGGGACGCGTGGTCGAAACGGGCAACCACAGTTCCCTCATCGACCGCGATGGACTCTATGCGCGCATGGTAAGGGCGCAAGACCTCACGCGCAATGGCGAAATACTATCGCGCATTGCAACCCGCGAGTCGCAGGTCGCGGATTGACGCTACCTCCCGCCTATTGAATCTTCGCCCAATCGGGCATCACCCCGAGTTCAATACCCAGTACGACGCGACCAACAACAGCAATCGCAGCAGTAATCATCACAGCCCCTATCAAATTCAACCCCACGCCCACGCGCGCCATATCGCGCATAGAAATTCTATCCGTGCCAAACACAATTGCATTGGGCGGCGTGGCTACCGGCAACATAAACGCACAAGAACACGACAACGTGGCTGGAATCATCAGCAACAATGGATTGAGACCCACCGCCACAGATAACGCCGCCAAAACCGGAAGGAACATCTCTGCCGTTGCCGTATTGGAAGTCAACTCTGTCAAAAAAGTCATCATCACACACAAACCACCCACCAAAAATAGAGGATGCAAGCGCCCCATACCCTCCAACTGCTGCGCGCACCAGAGCGACAACCCCGACTCCTTAAACCCGCTTGCCAGAGCAAATCCACCGCCAATCAGCAACACAATATGCCAGGGCACATTGCCAGCCGTTTGCCAATCCATCACCCTGGATTTCGCGCCATCCCGCGCGGGCACGACAAATAAAATCAGAGCCATTGCCATAGCAACCGATCCATCGGTTATCAATCCGCCAGACTCGAAAAACTGAGACCAGCCCGGCAGCGTCCAATCGCCAATTTGAATGGGGCGTCTCGACAACCACAACAGCGCCAACAACACAAAATCGGCCAGCACCACCTTCTCGGCAAATGACATCGGCCCCAACTCGGCATATTGCGCGCGCACCACACTCAGATCAATATCATCGCCGTGACCGCGAATGCCAAAAACGAGACAAAGCGCACCCCACGCACAAACGAGCATCACACATGCCAGAGGCAGAGCAAAAGCAAACCACATTGCAAATGAAATCTCGGGAACCTCTGCAAAATGAATCGATAAAATCCTCACAAAAGACAAATTGGTCGGCGTACCCACAAGCGTTGCGCTCCCACCAATTGAAGCCGCATAAGCCACCCCCAGAAACACCGCCGTGCCAAAAGAACCAGATGCCACACCCTGCTCTTCCATCCTGACCACAATTGCAAGCGCAATTGGCACCATCATCATAGTCGTAGCCGTATTGGAAATCCACATGGACAAAAACGCCGTCACCAGCATAAAACCCGTCAGAATACACTGGGGACACCCCCCAAAAAGGAGCAGCAAGCGCAGGGCAATTCGCCGGTGTAAATTCCAGCGTTGCATGCCCAACGCCACCATAAAACCACCGACAAACAAAAAAATAATATGATTCAAATAAAGTGGCGCAACCTCTTGTCCGCTCATAATACCCAGCAGGGGAAACAGCACCACGGGCAACAGTGCCGTCGCAGCCAAAGGCACGGCCTCTGTCATCCACCAAACAGCCATCCAGCAGGCCACACCAGCCGTATGTGTAACCTCCGGATGCCCCGGCTTGAGATCCCCAAAGACTGTAACTCCCACCCCAATCACAGGACCGAGCCACAGCCCCCAGCGTTCTATTTGTTTATTCAGCATATCTTCTCCCTGATCATATCTTTTAGAGAACCAAACAATATATACCATAATGCGCAAAGATAAAACTCGTTTGAGCCAACAAAAAATCACACCATTCGGGAACCTTTCCAGCCTTTAAAAGTAAAAGAATATGCGACAAAGCGTGTCGCAAAAATATCGGCGTTGACTCCTATACCCCGGCTGAGTCAACGCCGTTACTCTTTCTTGGAACTCTTTTCTGTACAAATGCGTCTAATCCGGTACCATGCAACATCCCTTGAGGCGTTGGTTATACCCTCCCAACCGGCGCCTCTTTTTATTTATAAACAAAAAAAGCCTTTGAGGGCTCCCTCCCGACACCCTCAAAGGCGTCATACTTCTGCTACAAAATCAAAATAAAATGCAAAAATAACCCTGTCAATAAAAAAAGCGGGCTGCCAACAGCACTCTATTTATCGGGAGGGAGGAAATAAACAGAAATGCTGAGGCAACCCGCTGTACATAAAACATACCCAACTTCAAAAACAACGTCAAGAGTATAGAAGAAAATTATTATTTAAGCAGAGTCTGAATATCAAAAACCGTTGTCCTCGCCTTGATATCCTCGTGATCCAATACAGCCTTAATGCTGTCAGCATTCCCGTAAATAAGCATTAGCAATGGCAATTTGTTCTGACTGTTTAACATCAGTTCGAAAACGCGGCGAATATCCTCCTCTGTCACCCCATCAATAGCCGATTCGTATTCCTCCAGAGAAAGAGCGGGCACCCCATCGCGGTCATAGCGCACCTGCTGACTGAGCCTGGTCTGCGGACCGAGTTGCAAATGATACGCCCGCTTGAGCCGTTCGCGACCTTTCTCCACCTGCGCCCAAAAATCTGGCTCAGACAAACAATGGTAAATCAACCGAAACATCTCGGGAACAAGCTCAGGGGTATAAACATCGCGAGGATCAGCCCAAAAATGCAGTATTGGCGGTGATGTCCATTCCGGAATACTCACGCCAACCGAATAACACCAACCTTTCTGGTCTCGAAGCCGAATGAACAAGAGCCGGTTTAGCGCATTGACCAGAACCGCTTGTGCAAACCAATCCTCATTTGTGCGGGGCAAGCCATTGGTTATCCAATTACAAAGATCAGTTAGATGACTACTTTGAGAAATTAAAACATGCATGCCCGTAATTTCTTTGCGTTTTGGTCGAGGATGTGGCGAAAAACCATCCCGAGGTCGGTTATCCGTTATCACCCGTAAACTCCGTTCAATTTCCGACTTACTCAGATCGGAAGTCACTCTAAAAAAGAGGACTTTTGCGCGCAAAGTTTGATCCCAAAATTGTTGCAAGTCCTGTGCTGTCAAATTTTCAAGTGCTGTGCGCGTGCCTACTCGCCGGTCTTCATCGTATTTGTACAGGTGATGGCGCAAAGTCTCTGTCACATCATGGTCATCGATATAATCCTCAAATTTGTCTATGATCCGTGCCCGTTCTCTGTTCAGCAGTTCTTCAGAGAATCTGAGATCTTCCATCATCGCTTTCAGATGTCTCAAAGCCGCATCCAAATTTTCACTAAACACAGTCAGGTTAACGGTGGTATATAAGTTAGAAATATTGAACCATAACTCTGCGCCAAGCCGATCCATCTCTTTTTTGTCTTCCCTGTATAACGCCAGATTAATTAGACGAAGAAAAGCAAAAGACAAACCGCGCGTATCCATTGTCTCCTGTAGATTCCCCCCTGTATAATACCTCATTGAAAGCCGCGTTTGCGGCACGCGAGTATCCTGCACATAATATATTTTGTGATTGGGAATTTCTGCATCTGCTGCCGAAATATTGCAAAGGACGGCAATTAATCCAACCGCAATTACTCGCCGTCGCCAGTACCAGTATCCTCCTATTCCCACGAGAAGCCACACAACACCCACATAAAGCCCCACACGCCGCGATGATGCTCGCTCCTCAAAAGAGATCAGGGCAAAGGTGCGGGGCGGCTGGTCCAAAAGATATTGCTTCGCCACCCGCTTGACATCGGCCACCGTAACGCCATCGAGATTCTGCATCCACTTGAGATCAAAAGCAGGGTCATTGAAACAAATATATCAAAAAGAGATCGCATTTGCCAGACGCGTATGACTGGTTATCATGCGATATAAAACTTTCCGCGCTTCATTTCTCGCTACCAAAAGATTTTCTGCTGAAAAAGAATCAACAGCCGTTTGAATAATTTGTTGCATAGCTGAAACTACGGGTTCATAACGCGTATCCGAGGGTAAATCGGCATAAAAATAATATATACTTTTATCGCGCATATTGAGAAAATAGGAATTCACTCCAAGCACTTTTCCCGAACCAATTAGTCTTTGCCGCGCAAGAGAATATTCACCCTCAAAAAGAGATAGGTCAAACAAATAAAAAGGATAGGTGTCTGGATGCGTATCTGTTGGAATATGCCAGACACCCCAAACAGAAGAATGCAGATCAGTTGTAGATTGCAGGGAATCCTGGGGGACAGATGCGACATCCAGCGTGTCAACATCGTCTGGAATAAACCCCTCGTCCTTTGGAATCTCCCCAAAATGTTGGACTACAACGGGCAAAATATCAGCCCCTTTTACATCGCCTACAATTACAAGACACGCATTATTCGGTACGTAATAACGCTTGTGAAATGCGGTCGCTTCCTCCAGAGTAAAAGTTTTAATCGTATCTCGATGGCCCAGAATATCGTACTGATAGGGATGCCCCGCAAACATGCGGGCGTATAGCTTTTTATACAAAAGCCGACGCGCAAGACTTGCACTTCTCGCCCATTCAGCCAGAACGACCTCTTTTTCGAGATCGAATGCTTCCTGCGAAACATCAAACCGTGTCATACCCCGTGCAAAATAGGCAATCAGTGTATCCAGCTGCGCTTTGGGAACAGTCGCGTAGTATTTTGTACCATCTTTAGACGTACTGGCATTGGCGTGTGGCGCACCCAAAAGATAGAGCGATTCTAAGAATGAGCGATCCAGTGCGAGGTGCTCGACCAGATGCGCCATACCCTGCCTGCCGGGTGCTTCGTGAGAAGACCCCACGCGATAGACGATTTGGCACGTCACAACGGGTCGGGTATCGTCCTCCACAATTGCAACCTGAAGGCCATTGGCGAGGCGATAGTGCTGGAGAGAAAGGGAGCCAGCAAGCGAAACATCGGCGACCTTTTGATAGGCTGGCGAACTTGCCAGCGCGTGCATTGGCAAAAGACAGAGCAAAAGACAGAAATATCCGAAACGCATTACAAAGTCCTCAGTAGTCAGCGGGCGGGCACGGGGGCACCGCCCCTGCATTATAGACAAGGATCGTGTTCGAGTAGGGAACGGTTCCCGTATAAAGGCACTACGGGACAGGCCCTGTGCCGTCCCCGGACTCAGTAGTCATCAGAATACCAAACTTTGTCAACGTGTGCAACACCCAAAAAACGCTGCTCCCTGAAGAAAACAAGCCCCGTCTTTTCCGTTGCATTTCTCGCGCAAATTGATAATTTATCAAATCTTCTTTTTAACCGAATCGCGAAAGGTCCAGCTTATGTTCTTAGTAACCCTCCTCAAAATTTACGGCTACATCATCATTGCGCGAGCACTCATCTCATGGATAAATCCCAACCCATATAATCCACTCATCAGAATAATATGCGCCATCACAGACCCGGTTCTCGTACCCATTCGCCGTCTATTGCCCGACCTGGGCGGACTGGACATATCGCCCTTTGTCGCCATCGTCATCATCTGGTTCATCATATCCCTGATTTAGCGGAAGGGCATGATTTGAGCGCAGAACAACGATCTCCCACCTCTCGCATCCTCATTCCCATCTTGCTAACCGGCCTGTCTGGC
Organism: Gemmatimonadota bacterium; assembly: GCA_026706845.1. Taxonomy (NCBI): domain Bacteria; kingdom Pseudomonadati; phylum Gemmatimonadota; species Gemmatimonadota bacterium. Next base: position 14,592 of record JAPOXY010000178.1, on the reverse strand, counting down.
CTGCCCCCTCTGTCCATTGACATGTTTTTGCCCTCCATGCCGGCAATGGTACGGGAATTTCAAACCCAACCCACCCACATCCAGCCCGCTGTCACCCTATTCCTGATGGCACTGGGCGCGGCGCAACTCGTCTTTGGTCCCCTCTCTGACCGATATGGTCGCCGCTCCATCTTGCTCATCGGCCTGGCCTGTTACGCCCTCGCGGGCCTGGGTTGCCTGTTTGCCCCCACAGTGGGCGCACTCATCTTAGCCCGTGTATTACAGGGATTTGCCGGAGGCAGTGGCCCTTCTGTAAGCCGCGCTGTAGTACGCGACATATATGGCGAAATCCACGCCGCCAGAATAATGTCCTACATGGCCACAGCCATTGCCCTCGCCCCCATACTCGCACCTGTAATCGGTGGATTTTTACAAGCCTATTTTGGATGGCAAGCCGTCTTTGTCGTACTCAGTGCGCTGGGTGCCCTGTTCTTCTTCGGCTACCTCTGGGCAGTGCCCGAAACCAATAACATGATCGACCCCACAGCCCTGAACCCAACGCGCATGATAGCCAATTACCGCGACCTCCTCAGCAGCCGTCAGTACCTCGGATATACCTTTATGGTCGCCATCCTCTTCTGGGGCATGTTTGCCTTTATCACAAACTCATCTTTTGTCCTCATCACCGAGTTGGACGTCTCTCCCCAACTCTACGGCTTCTGTTTTGGATCGGTCGCCGTGGGCCTCATGATCGGCGCATTTTTATCTGGCCGTCTCAACAATCGCCTCGGCAGCGCACGCATCATTCAACTTGGCAGCCTGATCGCAGCGGGCGCAGGCATACTTTTATTGGGACTCAAACTCGCGGGCGTATTTTCGGTCATCACCATCATCGCCCCAATGTGTTTATTCACAATAGGCGGCGGTATGGTGCGCCCCCAGGCAATGGCTGGCGCAATCGTACCCTACCCGGAAAAAGCCGGACTCGCCTCCGCGCTCATGGGATTTATACAAATGAGCACAGCGGGATTATTTGTCACCCTATTCAGTCAGTTTTACAGCGCCTCATCCATCTCCATGGTCACAGCCATTGCCATCTCAGGCATCATTGCCCTGCTCGTGCGCCGCACACTATTGCCATCTGGAGCCACACCGTGATCCTCGCCATTGACATCGGCGGCACCCAATTTGGCCTGGCTCTCGCCACGCCCGCTGGCCGCGTCATCAAACACATCCAGCACAAAACAAATCGCGCAGACCACGCCGACAAAAGAATTGACCGCATACTCGCAGCAAGCAAAACACTGATCGGACAATCATCCGTATTGGCCTGCGGCATTGGATTTGGCGGTCCCGTCAACTACGACACACAGCGCATCGTCAACTCCACCCACGTCGTCGGATGGGACGATTGCCCACTGCCGAAAATTGTCGAAAAACACCTCGGCTTACCCTCAATAATCGACAACGACGCCAACGTGGGCGCACTGGGAGAATTTACTTTTGGCGCGGGCAAAAACAGTCGTCACATCATCTACTACACGGTCAGCACCGGCATTGGTGGGGGTATCATCATCAACGGCGAACTTTACCGCGGTGGCAACGGATATGCCGGCGAACTCGGACATGTGCCCATCTTGCGCGACGGCCCCCAATGCGACTGCGGCAATCGCGGCTGCCTCGAAGCCCTGTGCTCTGGCACTGCCATCGGCGAGCGAGCAACAGCAGCAGTGCAAAAACATCCGCGCAAAGGCATCGCAATCACACGAATCGCAAACAACAACCCCATCACAGCCAAAACCCTGTTCGACACCGCGCGTTCTGGCGACCCTTATGCCAGAGCACTCGTCGATGAAATCTGCACCGACCTCGGACAGGGTCTGGCAATCGCCGTAAACGCATTCGCTCCCGACGTCATCGTCATCGGAGGCGGCGTCTCAAACGCAGGGCGCATCCTATTTGAACCGCTGCGAAGAGAAACCCTTCGATTCCTCATGCCGGTTCACCGTCCAAGCCTTAGAATCGCCCCTGCCAAACTCAAAAACCGCTCCGTCCTTCTCGGCGCAGTCGCCCTGGCAAAACAACGGATACAACACTGACCTCTTTTTTATCTTGAATTTTAAACATTTTTGAAGTTCATTACAGACCCCTGGATCTGACGAACTCTGGATACTCACCGACAGAGTAAAAACGCGAGGAAACCCGCAATGGACGCCAAAGAAAGATACTTCTGGGACCTCACCGGGCATCTCGTTGTGCCCCAGGTACTCAGTCCCGATGAAATCGCAGAAGCAAATGAAGCCATCGATTATTACACCCGGGAAATTCTAAAAATCCAGGACTCCGACGCCCTGCCCGGCAGACCGGATATTCGGGCAACCACAGTTGTCAGAACCAGCAACAAGCATCCCTATTTCCTGGAAATGTCGCCGCCGTATTCCGATCCCTTCAGAAAAATGCTCGTCCATCCCCAGATCGTATCTCGCCTCAACAAAATGTGTGGCCGAGGCTTCCGTCTCGACCACGGCCCCGAGTTAATCGGTCACGTCAAAGGCGTAGATGGTCTCCGGCTGCACGGATCGGGCGACCGCCACAAACCCTATGTGGCCTATCGCAATCAAAACGGCGCAATGCACTGCGGCGGCGTCACAGTCTCCTATCAACTATCAGACGTCGGCAAAGGCGATGGCGGATTTGTCGCCGTACCGGGATCGCACAAATCCAAATACATCATACCCGAAGATCTCAAATACTTCAAAAGTGACATGGACGTACTCGTTCAACCCGCTATGAAAGCGGGAGATGTCCTCTTTTTCATGGACGGCGCGCAAACGCACGGCACCTTGCCCTGGCAAGCAGAACACCAGCGCCGGTCCATCCTCTACAAATACACCAGCAGAACGTCTGCCCGGCAGGGAACCGCAGAAGAAGTTGCACCGCCCGAGCATTATTGGGATCAGTCACACATCGACGGCATGACACCTGAGCAACTCGCCGTCATGTGGGGACCTTATGCCAACTATCACGAAGAACTGCCCGTCCTGGGCATTGACGATCAGGGGATTGTCCACACAGAAGAACCCATCGACGCCGATAATATCTGGAGCGATCGCAGGGGATAAACACAACAAAAAAGGAGACTCTCAATGCCAGCCTTCACAGAAACCATCCCCGTTAACGACCAAAACCTGGGCCTCTATCTCTCCCTTCCCGATGGCGACGGTCCCTTTCCCGGTATCGTCGTCGGCATGCATGCGGGTGGCACCGATGCCTTCATTCACGCCATGTGCGACCGTCTCTCAGAAGCTGGCTATGTCGCCGCAGCCCCCGACCTCTACCACCGCCTGGGCATCAATGACATACGCAATCCAGGCACCCTCAAAGACCTGGAAATGATCGCCGACATCGAAGCCACCGTTGCTTTCCTGAACGATCACCCCAAGGTCGATAACAACGCCCTCGGCATCACTGGCTTTTGCATGGGTGGCCGCGTAGCCTATCTTATGGCCGCCGCCGTCCCCGGCTTCAAAGCCGCTGTTGCCTATTACGGTGGCAACACAATGACCGCCCTGGGTGAAAACATCCCATCTCCCTTCGAGCGAACCGCCGACATTGCCTGCCCGCTCCTGTTCCATTTTGGCGAAGCAGACCAGAACCCATCCCCCGAAGACATGAAAATCCTCGACACCGAACTCACCCGCCACAACAAAGAACACGAATTCTTCGCTTACCCCAACGCTGGTCACGCCTTCATGGACGCCACCGGCTCTCGCTACAACGAAGCAGGCGACCGCACATCCTGGCCCAGAACCATTGAATTTTTCGACCGGCACTTGAAGTAAGAGGAATACCCTCATGCCCTACGACCTCCTCCTGAAAAACGCCACCGTTATTGATCCCTCCCAAAACATCAACGCCATCCGCGATGTCGCCATCCAAAACGCCACCATTGCTGCCCTCTCCGAATCCATTACCGATCCCGCCAGAGAAACCCTGGACCTTACTGGCAAAATCCTCACTCCTGGCTGGATCGATATCCATGCCCACGTCTTTGCCGGCGCTACCACCTGGGGCATTCAAGCCGATGCCCTCTGTCTCGCTACCGGCGTCACCACCATCGTTGACGCCGGCAGCCCCGGCTGGGCCAATTTCCTCGCCTTCCGCGACTTCATCGCCACCCCCGCCCGCACCCAGATTCTCACCTTTATCCACATCAGCGGCATCGGTCTTACCTACGGCCCCATCGGAGAAATGACCGACATCAAGTATGCCGACCCCGAACGCACCGCCTACGTCGTCCACACCTATCCCGAAACCTGCGTAGGCGTCAAAGTACGCATCAGCAAAACCATCACCGGAGAAAACGGTATCGTCCCCTTACAATTGGCCGTTCGGGCCGCTGACATGACCCACACACCCGTCATGGTCCACATGGGTGCTGGCGTCTCCCTCTCCGACATCCTGGCCGAACTGCGCCCAGGCGACATCGTCACCCACTGCTATCGCGGAGACGGAGACGCCACCATTGGCGACACCATTTTAAACCGCCAGCACATCATCCGTCCCGAAGTCCACCATGCCCGCCAGCAGGGAATTCTCTTCGACGTCGGCCACGGCGGCGGCAGTTTCCTTTTTGAAACCGCCAAAAAAGCCCTCGCTCAGGACTTTCTCCCCGACGTCATCAGCACCGACATCCACTCCGGTTCAATCAACGATCCCGTTTACAGCCTCCCGGAAACCGCCTCTAAACTGCTCAATCTGGGTATCGAACTCCCCGACATCGTCCGCCAAACCACCACCGCTGCTGCAGCCGCCATTGGCAGAAGCGAGCATCTGGGCACCCTCAAAATCGGCACCGTCGCAGACCTATCGGCCTTTGAAATCCGCGAAGGCGAATTCCAATTTCGCGACGTCAGAGACAATTTGGAAATCGGCCGCAAAAACATCCATCCCGTACTCACCATCCGGGCTGGCAAAGTCTATCGTCCCGAATCCCTTCGGGAAGAACGCGACGAAACCCTCGCCCGCGCCCGCGAAATTCGCGCGCTCACCTCCCGACGATTCGGCGATCTGGGATGGACACCACCCGGCACATAAAAAAAGCGGTCACAATATGTGACCGCCTCTTGCTTGTCTCTGAAACTCACCACTACCGCCGTCGTTCACCACCCCGCCTCCCACGCCTACCCTGCCGCACATCATCGCCCTGAATTCCCCGTTGCCTCTCAGTTACCTGCGGCGATTCCAATCTAAAAATAGCCTCGCGCTTCACGGATTGACCACTCGACAAATCCGTCACCTCAACCTCAACCTGATTGAGGCCCAGGATCATCTTTTTTGAATCCAGCTCCAGATGGATCGGCTCCCACACATCTCGCCCCACATGCTCATAACTCACCGCCACCTGTGGTTTTCTATTCCTCGCCATCAATCTTTTGAATCCCCCACTCAACAGCCCAAAAATCGAAGACCCCGACCGCACATCCTGCTGGATCGTATAGGACACCTTGTATCGCGTCTGCCCGAATTCATCGCGTTGCAAATTATAGACCTCATAATAGACAAACACACTGCGATCATTCACAAAACTGCGCGACGGCATCGGCATCACCCACACATCGCCCTTGCGGTACTTATCGTGAAACCCCTGCTTATCGCCAATAGCCCACGCCAATTCCAGATCGCTCATCGCCAGCGAATCGGAAAATACCGGCGCTTCCAGATCCTGCACATAAACCCCCCACTTCCCCGAATGCACATCGGCCAAATGCACCGCCATGCGATAGGTACCAGGTGGCACCTCCAGATAAGCCACATCGGGCACAAATGTCCCCTTCTTCAACTGCCCGGAATCAATACCCCCAAAATGCAAATCATCCCGAGTCCGAAACACCTCCTCACCCTCATCGTCTGAAATCACCACTGAACGGCGCACATGCCCATTCTCATTTTCAATACCCACCTCCAGCGTCGGCACCCCGTAATACACCTCGACCCCGGTCTTGCCCTCTTCCCCTCTAAAACGCGCCACATCGTAATAAAACGCCAGCGGTTCAATCCCCGGCGGCAAATCAAAATACTCCGGTGTGGAAGCCACCACATCGTTCAACACCACGCCCGGATGGGATCGCAAAAGCGCGGACAGCCGTTCGCCCGACAGACGCGTACCATCTGGCAGCGGGGGAAACTGCCACTTGCCATTGAGCAACTCATCCACAAAAACAAACTCCACACCGCCGCCAACCTGCGTGTAAATCCACGACTCCCACGGCATCGACCGCGGGCCAAACGCCACGGGATAAGCCGGTTCAGTTAGATTAACACCCTCGTAATCCCCAACCGCCTGTTCATCCTCCACACCGCCAAAAAACGACTCCTCAGTCATTTCACCCGACGCCACAAAACCACCCTCAATATCCAGAGCCAACCGCTCCTTCACCGCCTCAGCCTCGGCACTCGGCACCGCATTGGGCGCGTGTGACCGCGACCGATAATCCGGCTCACCATACCGAATATAAACCTCGCCGCGCCTGTCCCACGGCTGCACAGCTTTTGCAAAATGCGTCCGCGCGAACCACACCCGGCGATAGTGTTCAGCCTCTCGCGCAAGACCTCCCGATATCAGCGTCAAATCGCGCCTGCGCCAAAACGTCGTCAAAAACGCGGCGCGTTCATCTTCTGGCAGCAATTCATATTCTTGCAACTCCTCCGGCCTTGCCACCAGTTGCAAATCTTTGTAAAGCGCCCGTTCTTCTGCTGAAATCACATTGAAATACTGCGCGAACAATTCCAGCGCCCGGTCCGGATCGCCCAGACCTGCATAAGCTTGTGCAAGTAACGCCAACAATCGCGCTTCGCCCGGATTCTTCATCAACGCCATCTCGCCAATCTCAACGACAGATCGGTAATTGTGCTCCTCCGTATAAGACACCGCCAATCCGTAAAGCGCCTCGATATCACCCGGCCTCAGCCTCAAATACTTTTCGTACAACAGGCGGATCTCGCCGTAATACATCTCGAAATTGTTATTCACATACCAATCCGCCAATTCCAGATACACCGGCGCGTAATCGGGTGCCATTGCAATCACGCGGCGAAACGCATCCTCGGCATCCAGATCGCGCAGCATCACCTTCGCCCGCGCCAGATACAACTCGGCATCTATCGACTTCGGATCCTTTGCCCGCGCCATCCGAAAATACTGCAACCCCTGTCGCGCGCGCGTCCGTCCCCGCGCCATAAACACCCGCCCCAACCCCACATAAGCCTCTGCCGACCCGGCATACCGAATCCCCTTGCGAAACGCATGATCGGCCTTCTCGATCTCCCCCGCATTCAGATACACATTGCCCAACCTGACCCAGGCATCGCCATCTTTTGGCGCAACCTTCACGGCTTCCTCCAGAACAGACAGCGAATCCGCCACTTCTGATGTTGCCTGCCCGGGTAATATCAGAAGCAAAATAATCCACAAATTCAGTATCAAATATTTCACGTCAACTCCATTTCAGTAAAAGTTTTGAAATCGCCCTCACCAGATAGTCTGTGAATAAAATGCGCGGATAGCAGAATCTGAGGTGACGAGTGGGCAAGCGTGCAAACTGGCAGTCGCAACAATTGTGCGATCAGCAGGATCGCCATGATCCCAATTGAGTTCGAGGTTCTTGATCCAGGTCTGGGCATCTACAGGCAGAATATCGAAGCGGTCTATTGCTTTCAGTTTATCCGTAAATTCCTGGATAGAAAGTGGTATAGCGAGTTTTTGCTTTTTAACTTTTATGCCGATCTCCCAAATAGAGATAGAACTGATGGCAATATGGTCGGCGTCTGAGATCGCTTGTGCTGCGATTTGAGATAATCGCTCTCGATCCAGAGTCCAGAATATGAGCGCTGAAGTATCCAGAACAATCATGACAGATCTTTCCATTCGTCGGTGGTCGGTGTATTGATATCTTCGCGGTAGATGACCTTGCCCTGAATGGTACCGAACACCTCTTCCACTGTCCTTTTTTGCCCAATAGGCTGAATGCGTAAAACAGGACGATTGTGATCTGTGACAATCATTTCTTCGCCGGTATTTTCAATATCGCGAAATATACGAAGCATATTGGCTTTCAATTTACTTTTAGAAATTGAAGGCATCTTTACTCCTTTTCAAAAATTATGACCATATTTATGACTATATTTAAATTCTATCAAAAAATCACTTTGTTGTCAATAAATGAATTTTTTCAGGATCGTTATATCGAATTGGTACATTGAGAACCCCTATAATTTATTTCTTCCGATACCAACGCCTTTTGCTTGACAATTAAAAACGCTTATAATAAATTTATTCGCAAACAAGAAAACTATTGCATTTTTGAACAACACATCTGTTCTTTATCTGGACTACGATGGATTTGTTTCCAATGCCTGCAGATGCTCACAGCACCTGCAAAACAGCAACCGCGTTATCTGTCCTCCCCCTTGTTTATTAAGGCTATTTGACAGTTGTGGTTGCTTTTTTTATTGGAAAAAATTGAGGACCTCATGGCATTGACAAAAATTAAACAGGGACTCGACCTTCCCATTAGCGGCGTACCCGATCAATCCACAGTACAAAATGGCAAGCCCGTCCAGACCGTAGCACTCTCAGGTGAAGATTATGTGGGCATGCGCCCCACAATCGTGGCTCAAGTGGGAGATCGCGTCAAACTCGGCGATGTATTGTTCACCGACAAAAAAATGGAAGGTGTTCTCTATACCTCACCCGGTGCAGGCGAGGTAATTTCTATACATCGAGGGGCAAAACGCGCCTTTTTATCCATGGTCATTCGCCTGGAAGGCAACGATGAAATCACCTTTGAATCTCATCGAGAAGATGAAATCGACAACCTGGACCGGGAAACAGTCAAAAAACAACTCATCGCATCCGGACAGTGGACCGCCTTGAGAGCGCGACCATTTGGCAAAGTAGCCGACCCCGCGACAGAACCCCGATCCATCTTTGTCAACGCGATGGACACCAATCCCCTATCCCCGGACATGGCGCGTGTATTGGCCGGACAGGAAAAAAATTTTGCATTGGGCTTGAAAATCGTCTCAAAACTCGTAGAAGGGACAATTTTTCTCTGCAGAGACCCCGAATTAGACCTGCCCGAAATCGACGACCGCATCCAGGTCGAAGAATTTACTGGACCGCACCCCGCTGGATTGGTCGGCACGCACATCCACTTCTTAGACCCCGTCCACCGCAACAAAACAGTCTGGCACATCGGGCTACAGGATGTCATAGCCTATGGGCATCTGTTCACAACCGGGCGGATAATGACCGAACGCATAGTCGCCCTGGGCGGACCAACAGTAAAACACCCCAAACTGATCCGCACCCGCCTGGGTGCTTCAATAATGGACCTCGTAGAAGGCGAACTCGAAAACGTCGAAAATCGGATCATCAGCGGCTCTGTCCTCTCCGGGCGCAAAGCAGATGAAACCCGCGCCTTTTTGGGGCGATATCACCAGCAAATTACCGCACTTGAAGAAGGCAACAAACGCGCCTTTTTGGGCTGGATCACGCCGGGATTCGAATTTTTCACCATCAAGAACCTGGCCCTGTCCAAAATGTTCTTCGGGCAGCGCCTCAAATTAAACACCTCCACCAATGGCAGCCATCGCGCGCTCGTGCCGCATGGCAATTACGACGACGTCATGCCGCTGGACATCTTGCCCAACTTTCTGATTCGGGCACTCGTCACCCGCGACCTCGACGACGCCGAAAAACTCGGCATCCTGGAACTGGAGGAAGAAGACCTATCACTATGCACATTTTCGTGCTCGTCAAAAATGGATTTTGGGCCTATTCTGCGCGAAAACCTCACCGAAATTGAAAAGGAAGGATAGTGAAGCCTCTACGCGATTTATTGGACAAACAGGCCGAACACTTCGAAGAAGGCGGCAAACTCGAAAAACTGTATCCGTTTTACGAAGCTGGGGATACATTCCTTTACACCCCCGGTGAAGTCACCCAGGCAGATGCACATGTGCGCGACGGCATGGACCTGAAGCGCATGATGATCACAGTCGTACTCTCGCTACAACCCTGTATTTTATTTGCCCTTTACAATACGGGCTTGCAAGCGAGCCTGGCCTATCAAAATATCGGCGCAATCGGCACTGGCGATTGGCACGTCTGGCTCGCCCAGGCACTGGGCCTGTCTTTCCTGCCTTCCGATGTAATCAGTTGTTTTGCGATAGGCGCCATTTATTTTGTACCCGTACAACTCGTAACCATAGCCGCAGGTGGCATCTGCGAAGCCATCTTTGCAGTCATTCGCAAACACGAGATCAACGAGGGATTTCTCGTCACCAGCACGCTATTCCCTCTGACAATGCCGCCCCTGATACCCCTGTGGCAGGTTGCCCTTGGCATCATCTTTGGCGTCGTAATAGGCAAAGAAATTTTCGGCGGCGTGGGAATGAACTTCTTAAACCCCGCGCTCACGGGCCGCGCATTTCTCTATTTTGCCTATCCCGCGCAAATCTCGGGCGATGCAGTCTGGATCGCCGTCGATGGATATAGCCAGGCAACGCCATTAGCGGCCTATGCCGATACCCATATCCAGCTGGATTACACATGGTGGGAGTCCTTTATCGGTCTGATCCCGGGATCCATGGGAGAAACCTCAACCCTTTGCTGTTTATTGGGCGCAGGCGTCTTGATATTAACCCGCGTTGGCTCGTGGCAAATCATGGCTGGTGTAACCATCGGCATGATCGTATCTGCACTATTCTTCAACTGGATCGGCAGCACCACCAACCCGCTACTCAACGTATCTCCGGCCTGGCATTTCGTCATCGGCGGCTTTGCATTTGGCACTGTATTCATGGCAACCGATCCAGTCAGCGCAGCCATGACGCGCCAGGGCAAATGGGTCTATGGTATTTTAATAGGCGTCATGACAGTACTAATCCGCGTAACCAACCCGGCCTATCCCGAAGGCATCATGCTGGCCATATTATTCGCCAACGTATTCGCGCCCATCATCGACCGCGTCTTTATCGACCGCAATATCAAAAGGAGACTGGCCCGTGCAGAATGACAGCATCCAAAAAACGATCTTTGTTGCGGTGGCCCTTTGTCTGGTCTGTTCTCTTTTTGTCTCACTATTTGCGGTATCCTTACACGATATCCAAAAAGAGAACAAACGCCTCGACAAAGTAAAAAATATTCTGATTGCGGGTGGATTGTACGATCCCTCGGTCGATGTCCAGTCCGTTTACGAAAATAAAGTCGTACCACTGCTTATTGAACTGGACACGGGGCAGATCTTGAACAACGAAGAATATCCCGATGGCATCGACGTAGATACCTATGACTTAAAGAAAATGGCATCCGACCCCGTTTTTGGGCATTCTGTTGATGCGGATAGAGACATTGCAAATATTCGCAACCGCCCGAAGTATATCTTCGTCTATAAAGTGATGGAAAACGACAAATTGCAGCGCATTATCTTGCCCATCTACGGCTATGGCCTCTGGTCCACACTCTACGGCTTTGTATCACTGGGCAATGACCTGCAAAGCATTCAGGGCATCACATTTTACGAACACGGCGAAACCCCGGGACTGGGTGGCGAGGTGGATAACGCCAGATGGAAGGAATTATGGCCCGGCAAACAGGCATTTGACGATGCCGGTAATGTCGCCATCTCCGTAATCAAAGGCCAGGTCAATCCCAAAAGTGCAAAAGCAAAATACCAGGTCGATGGTCTATCGGGAGCGACCATCACCACACGGGGATTAGACAGTATGCTCAAGTACTGGTTGGGCAACGAAGGATACGGTCGATTTTTAGACACACTAAAACAAGGAGGTGCTCGTGGCTGAAGTAATCGAACGGGAAGAACAAGCGCCAGAAGTGCCACCATCTCCGTCTTTGACGGCGAAAGAAGCCAAAAGCCTGGTATGGACGCCCATCTTTGATGACAACCCCATCGGGCGTCAGGTATTGGGAGTATGTTCGGCACTCGCAGTGACCACAAAGCTGGAGACCTCAATCGTCATGTCTTTGGCGGTCATCTTTGTTATAACGCTTTCCAATATATCGGTAAGCCTGATCAGAAATCACATCCCATCCAGCGTGCGCATCATTGTACAAATGACCATTATTGCCTCACTTGTGATTATCGCCGACCAGGCTATCCAGGCATTTGCTTACAACATATCCAAGCAATTGTCGATCTTTGTCGGACTGATCATTACCAACTGCATCATCATGGGACGCGCCGAAGGATTTGCAATGAAAAATCCACCCACGCACAGCTTATTAGACGGCCTGGGAAATGGATTGGGTTACAGCACCATCTTAATTGTGGTGGGATTTTTCCGCGAACTTCTGGGATCGGGTAAACTTCTGGGCGTTGACATTTTGCCACTCGTCACCGAAGGCGGCTGGTACATGCCCAACGGCTTGATGTTATTATCGCCGAGTGCGTTTTTCTTAATCGGGTTCTTCATCTGGGTTGTGCGCGCGTGGAAACCCGAGCAAGTGGAAGAGGATTAAAATGGCCGAACACTATATCAGCTTATTTGTCAAAGCCGTTTTTGTCGAAAATATGGCCCTCGCTTTCTTTTTGGGCATGTGTACATACCTCGCCGTCTCCAAACAGGTGACAACCGCTGTGGGCCTGGGCATTGCGGTGATCGTGGTCCAGACGATTACAGTGCCGATCAACAATTTAATTTTTACCCATGTCCTGACCGAAGGCGCACTCGCCTGGGCGGGCTTGCCAAATGTGGATCTCACATTTTTGGGCCTGGTCACATATATCGGCGTCATCGCCGCAATGATTCAAATTCTGGAAATGGTACTGGACAAATACGTACCCACCCTGTACAACGCCCTGGGCATATTCTTGCCCCTGATCACAGTGAACTGCGCGATCTTAGGTGGTTCCCTGCTCATGGTCGAACGCGACTTTAACTTTTCAGAAAGCGTCGTCTTTGGACTGGGCAGTGGCACGGGTTGGGCACTCGCCATAGTCGGACTGGCGGGCATACGCGAAAAAATGAAATACAGCAACGTGCCACCTGCACTGCGCGGGCTGGGCATCACGTTTATGACCGTGGGATTGATGGCAATGGCATTTATGCTCTTTTCGGGGATTCAACTTTAGATCCAGGCAAGCGTGGAGATAATATGGAAGACGTAAGGCTAATTTTACTCGGTGTAGGGATGTTTACTACCATGGTGCTGATGCTGGTAGCGGTTATACTCATTGCCAGATCGCGATTGGTTGCCTCAGGGCAGGCGCACATCACCATCAACGACGATCCCGACCACAGCGTTTCTGTTCCCATAGGCGGCAAATTGCTCAACACATTGGCCGACAATAGAATTTTTGTATCGTCCGCATGCGGTGGAGGCGGCACCTGTGGACAGTGCAAAGTGACGATCAACGACGGCGGCGGCGATATCTTATCCACCGAACTGTCACACATCAACCGCAAAGAAGCGCGGGAAGGGTGTCGGCTTTCGTGCCAGGTAACAGTGAAAGGCGATATGGATATCGAAGTACCCGCCGAAGTATTTAGCATCAAAAAGTGGGACTGCAAAGTGCTCTCAAATTACAATGTCGCCACATTCATCAAAGAACTCGTCCTCGAACTGCCGCCAGGGGAAGACGTCGGGTTCCGCGCCGGTGGTTTTATCCAAATCGAATGCCCACCCCACACCGTTGACTACCGCAGCTTCGACATCAAAGCTGCCGACGGTGAAGACCGCTTTAGAGGTACCTGGGATCATTTCAATGTATGGGACAATGTCTCGGTAGTAGATGAACCCGTCTTCCGCGCGTACTCAATGGCGAATTATCCCGAAGAAAAAGGGGTCATCATGCTCAACATCCGCGTGGCATCTCCGCCGCCGGGCACAACGGGCATACCACCGGGCAAAATGTCGTCGTGGACATTTGATCTAAAACCCGGCGATGATGTAACCATCTCGGGACCCTACGGCGAGTTCTTCGCCAAAGAAACCGATGCCGAAATGATCTTCATCGGTGGCGGCGCCGGCATGGCGCCCATGCGGTCGCACATCTTCGATCAATTCAAACGCATAGAAACAGATCGCAAAGTAACCTTCTGGTATGGCGCGCGCAGCCTGAATGAAATGTTCTACGTCGATGACTTCGACGGATTGCAGCGCGATTTCGACAACTTTACATGGCATGTCGCACTATCCGACCCCATGCCGGAAGACAATTGGACGGGCCTGACCGGTTTTATTCACCAGGTCCTCTACGATGAATATTTGAAAGATCATCCGGCTCCTGAAGACTGTGAATATTATATCTGCGGTCCCCCGCTAATGTTAGTGGCATGTATGGATATGCTGGACGATATGGGTGTGGAACCCGAGAATATCTTATTCGACGACTTTGGCGGATAATCGGGACCAGACCAGTTCATTAAAAGTACATAAAAAAAGTCTTCGGTTCACCCAGCAACCGAAGACTTTTTTGTCGGGTAGTTCTTCAGACACATCAACCTCCTGTGTTACGATGCCCGCCAATCCAGCGTGACAAAATCCTTGTACAGCATCACTTCTTCCTCAGCATACTCCAACTTGGC
>JAPOXY010000177.1 GCA_026706845.1 Gemmatimonadota bacterium | reverse complement strand
ATACAATATTTCCAAAAGAGTCCGGCGGCTGTCAGGAGTCTGTGGTCGAGGGACTGGTCTATGAGTGGGTTGTTGAGAGCGAGTATATTTTCGGCTGAGAATCCCAGATTCGCAGCGACTTTTCGCATGGTTAGATAGATGACAAAAATCCCGATGAAGCCAGCCCAGCGCACGCTGCGCTGCCACAGGAGATTGCGTATCCCATTCCCGTGGGACAGGGTTAGATCGACGGCGATGACCAGCCCCAGTAAGACTATCGCGCTTTCTTTGGAGAGCAAGGCGAGAAAGAATCCCGCGAGGGCCAATCCGTAGTACTTTTCCGCGCCCCGGTTGTGCCACAGGATGTACAGGAGCAGGGCCGATAGAGAAAATAGACCTGTCAATAGATCTGCGCGCCCAAATGTTATGCCGGCGACGACTTCGGCATGGATGGGATGTACGGCAAATAGCAGTGCGGCCAGGATTGCGCCCCGCTTCAAGCCCAGATTCAGGCAGAGGAGATAGGCGAGGAGGCTGTTGACCATGTGCAGGATTGTATTGGTCAGGTGAAATCGGAAGGGCCAGATCCCTCCCAGGCCATCCAGCATAAAAGACAGGACTGTGAGGGGACGATATTGTCCGTTGATATTGGCTTCGCCTTCATATCCAGCCCAGTAGTGCGTGGTTAAAATGCCCCACACATCGGCTTCGCGAAGCAAGCGGTTGCGCTCGATCAGGAAGTGGTCGTCATAGACCAATCCGTTGCTCAGGCTGTTTGCGAATACCAGAAAGGCCGCCAACCCCACCGCGACAAGAGGCCAGGTTTTCCCGCGTTGATTTACAGGCATTTTTTGTACAGAATACAAAGGGCGATTGCCAGGGTGCAACCCCGGCAGTCGCCCAAAAAGTGTACAAACTATGGTCATCGCAGAAGTTGCGATAGCCGCTCGTTAGAACGTGCCGCCTATTGATATGCGCAGCGGCGAGTCGAATAGTGCCACGCCGTCAATATCCTTCAGCAGCGAATAGGACACATCTACCACGAAGGTACGCCCACCCACTGTCTGCTTGACACCAGCGCCAAAGGCAAAGGACTCGAGGTCGTAATTCCACTTATAGCCCGCGCGCACAGCTACCATGTTCTGGACCCAGAGTTCGGCTCCAAAGTGATAGCGTTGCTCGAAATCTACGGGGAATACGCTCTCGGCTGCCAGCGTCAAATAGGTCGGATCGCCTTTTTCGCCATAAACTTCGGCTGCCAGGCCCATGTTGTAGGTCAGGGGCATCAGGTAGGAGAATGCCTCTTCTCTGGATTTCTGGTCTGGTCCGAAGTTCTTGAACGACATTGCCACGCGCAGGCTTCTAAACCCGGTGTAGAAATGACTGCCCAGGTCTATGGTAAATGTGCTGGTTTTTTGCGTGTAGAGTTTTTCCTGCACATAGTTGGCTTTGGCACTGAACGAGAATTTGTCTGTGAATTTTATGGCGTAGAGCAAGCCCACCGCCATGTAGTTCACATCGACAAACTGACCCGTTCCACTCGGCTGGAAGATGGTGGTTTCTTCAATGGGTTCGACCTGCTGTGTGATCAGGCTGATACCCAGGACTTCACCCCGAGACGAGTGGGTGTTGAAGACGGCTGCCGCCGAATACAGTTCTGTGCCTGCCAGCCATTTGGTGTAGTTGGCCTGATAAGAGAATCTTTCTACATGGGTTAGCCCGGCGCCGTTCCAGAAGATGGCGTTGATATCATCGGCAATTGCCGTGTATGAATCACCCATCCCCACGGCACGAGCACCCTGTCCGATTTTCAAAAACTGCATGCCTGCGATGTTGACTTTCTTGACCCCTTCGATCGCGGTTACGCCTTCATATTCAAGCCCCAGAGCGGGACTGGCGATCAGCAGCAGGCTCAGGAACGCTGTAAGTATGAGATTTTTCTGTTTCACAATGAATACCTCCTTCGGCTACTTAATCACCACAAAAGTACCGCGCTGAATCTTGTTTTCGCTGCCCGGGGTTTCGGATACGACGACGAAGTAGTACAGTCCGGTCTGGATTTCGCCAGCCAGATTGTACGTCACCTGCCGAAACGAGGCTTCGCCCCGGTCTGGATTATCGTGCGAGACGGTATAGACTCTGTCTCCGGAAGCCGAAAAGATGTGGATTTTGCACTTTTGGGGAATCCCCACAAAGCGCAGATTTCGGCTTCTGGGATATTGGTGCTTGCCATCCACGAAATAGGGATTTGGCACCACCGTTACTTTTCGGTCGAGCTGATCGGTTTCGGTAGTGGTCGGCTGGAAGGGCCGTCTGTCATCGGCGTCGTAGGTGCGCGCAGTGGCAGGTCCCCAACCGCTTTCGTATCCACCCGTGGCATTGGCACGCGCCCTGCCCGTGGGCAGATCTCCTATCGCCATTCCACCGCCCATCCAGTCGCTATATCCGCTGTTGTAGGGTCGCACCGAGTAGTGGTATGCAAACCCGGCGGCCGTATCCAGATCTTCATACGTGTATTTCCCGCCAGAGAGCGACCACTGGCCGTTGAGGCTGGAACCGCTTTGCCCCTTCAACACGGTGTCGTGCAATTTCCAGGGACCCCATCCGAACCAGGTGGAGCGATAGACGCGGTAGCCCGCGATGTCCTGTTGTCCGGTGTAGGGATTGACCGCGCGGTCGGCGTCGTCGATCCACGAAATCTGTTGGCGGGCAAATCCGCTGGAAGTCAGGTCATCGGCAGCGATAAATGCATTCGTCGGTGCCGGTGGATGGTGGAAATTGGAGTCGTAAATAAAGTGCGCGAGTTGCAAATTCTCAAATGCCGCTTGCTCGCCCAGGGTTTTGAATTCCTGGATCTTTGTTTCTACCGGCACATCCGAACGGTCCCAGGTCAGTATATCCTGGTTCTTTATCTGAGCCGGGTGACCGGCGACATAAGCCATCACGATCTTGGCACTTTCGCCTGCCTGAAGCGTGTACGGACCATAGACTTGCGAGAAAATGTAAAATTTTCGGTCATCTACATTGCTCTCGTTCGGGTTGTCCTGGATTCCCCCTTTTAGCATGGCACCATACATCTGGGATTCGGTGTCTTTTTCCGTATAGGGATCGTCAAAGTCGTCTTTGGACCGCGCCTGCCACCACTGCGCCGAGAAGGGCTGGTCGCCCTGTGGCTGGACGTATTTGCCCATGTCCCGGCTGTTAAAGGCGTGTAGCCCCGGTGCATCGGTAAACGCGACGGGCGCCATCACGATGTGTTGCGGTGCGCGAAGTTGGCCTTCGGATGCATCAACCGCATCCGAATCGGTATGGCCCAGTCGTTTGAAATACGGGTCGCCCGTGTCGTCGTATGGCGACAATGGGTTGTCGGAATCGCGGAAAATGCTGGCTTTATACCCGGGGGCAAACGCACCCGCGTAGTTGCTCGCATCGGAATAAAAATAAATATCATCCACACCGCGACCACCCGACGTCACATAACCATCCCAGCCAAAGGCTTGCATAACGCCCATTGCTGCGGACACCCAGGAGTTTACAAACGAAAAATAGATATCGTGCTGGGTAGGCGTGCCGCCGGGATTATCTACCAGTCCATCCCCGTCGAAATCACCCGTGTTGGTGAATGTCAAATCTACGAGATAAAAATCGTCAAAGTCCGGGTGGCTCCAATTATAGACCCGCCGCGTTACCTGAATACCCTGTTTGATGTGTACCCAGCGGGTGATGATGGTTTCTTCGGGGATCGCAAGATCGACGACATAGCCACTCAGATTGTAGTTTCCAATGACCAGGGGGCTGGTTTTGGAGGGATCTAACTCGTTCCCGTAATAGCTTCCAAAATCTGTCTGTGTCACACCGGGCCAGTAATTGGACAGCCACGGTTCTGATCCACCGCCGCTCCAGCCGCCCGAAGTGGCAAGTACGTTTGAGGCATCTCCGAGTGTCCGCAGTGGGTTGGGGACGCCCCAGTGTTCTTCTTCGTTGCCTTTGGGATCATAGGGCAATGGACGAATAAAATCCCTGATCCACGGCGAAGGTCGTGGCCCGGTCAAACTGATTTGTCCGTCGGATGTCAAAATCCACAAACCATCGCCCATCGAGGTTTTGTAGTCGTTATAGACCTGGGATTTTGGTCCGCTTGTGAATTGCGACAACACCTGTCCGAAGGAACCCGGTCCCACGCCATTGTGGGGATAGGCATTTCGGTCGCCGCCGCGGTTAATTTCGGGGCTGCCTCCCTGGATGCCCATGTTGTTCCAGGAATTGGAGATCAATGCCCTGGTGTTTTCCCTGAAAGGGATTATGTTCGGGTCGAATTGCGCTGTGGCATCGGTAGCTATAATAGCTCCCACCGCGGCGCATATTGCGACCCATCCTGTAAAAATTTTAAATCGCGTCATATTGTTCCTCGCCCTCCTTAATGCCTGCCTGTGCCTGCCAAGGATTCACTGGCAGGCAGGGGTTTCGGAAAGGGTATGCGAGTGGGCTACAAGACCCACTCGCACAACCCGCTACCAGTTAAATCGCACGCCTACCTGGGTCAACCTGGGTGTGTGCGCGTAAGTGCGATCGCGCACGTCGCCGTATTGCAGGTAGGTGCTGTCGGTCGGTCGGGGTCCGTCAACCCCGTAGTAGGTATAGTCATTCCTGTTGGTCGGGCTTGTCCGGTCTTTCTGATTAAACATATTGCGTATATCCAGGAAAACCGAGGTCTGAACCCGGGATGTCATAGCAAAGGACCTTTCCAATGCCAGGTCTGTGCGAGAGTCCATAGCCAGTTCGCGGTAGGGCCGCACGCCACCTTCTGGCGGGGCATAGCGGAACAATCCTCCCGTTTCAACCCGCGTGACCAGGTTGATGCGCATATTGCGCAATACTCTGCTGACGATGGCACCGCCCCGTTCGTAATCGGCCGGGAAGGATGCCAGCATTGAGGCGGTTCCAAATTGCCGTCGATCTCCCCCGCGCGGTTTCAGGAATAGCTGGGTATAACCGCCGGTGAGCAGGTAAATGCCCTTGCCTTTGGTCGGTCCCTCGAGGGGGCGCAGGCCATCCCATTCGCCTGTGCCCAGGGTCTTGCCATAAGCCTGATTCACAGTAGCGGACTCGTATCGCCTGTTGGCCTGCCCAGCAATCAGGTCGATGTCTTCCTGCGACATCATTCTGGGTACTTCGCTGCCCGAGGAGTGGGGATCCCATTCTACCCACAAATCGGGAACCGGTACGCCGAATTCAGGATGCGTATAGGCGATGTTGACGGCAGCTTTTCTGACACCTTCCTCATCCATGTAGATGTTGCGTATCACGTTGCCGCGCTTGCCCGTGGTAAACGACGCCCACTGGTAGTTGTAGGACAAATTGAACGAGAAATTGTGGCTGAACCGCTTGCGCAATGCGAGTTCCACGCCCCGCGTATCCCCATAAGCACCGTTGTCCAGGGTGCGGGAATAGCGAATGCGACTGATATACGGGCCCTGCCAGGTTTCGTTGGGATAGTGGGTGAATTGCTCGACCTCAGAGCGATAATAAGCCGTTAGCGCCAAGGTATAGTCCGAGACAAAGTTCCAGTCTGCACCCACTTCAAATGCCGTGGTTTTGGCGGGGCGCAACAGGTGCGTCCCGTTTCGACCGCTATAAGTCGTTTCCAGGTTGTTGTAGCGCTCTGTATCGTCGATGCGGCCGTTGCCGTTGACATCTCTGTCTTCGGCTTTGCCCGCTACCCAGAAGTCTTCGCCAAAGTAGAACCACAGGTCGGCCCATTGCAGGTAAACACCCGACGAGAACCGGAACTGCGCCCGTTCGGTGATGGGATGCGAAATTCCGATGCGGGGGCTAAATACCACGTGCCAGGGTGCTTGTGTTGACCAGATCGATCCTTCCTGATAGGCGTAATCTCGCGCCAGATTGGGTCTGCGGAACATTTCGGAACCGCGGGCACTACCGTGCGTTATTCTGCGGGCATTGGGATTGAAAGCATCCATGCGCAATCCCAGGTTCACGATCATGCCCTCAAATTCCATCTTGTCCTGCACGTAAGCATTGATGGAATACGGCTTGACGCCTTCCTCTCCGAATCGACCTTCATCTGCCACAAACATCAGGTGTCGATCCGCAGGGGTGGCATTGGCGATGATCATCATCATGATGTCCCGGCGCATAAATTCAATACCGCCCTTGAGCAGGTGGCCCTTTGTAACCTGAGAGGTCATATCTACCTTCAGGCCCAGGCGGTTGCGGTCGGCCACTTTCCAGCGGGCGGCTGTTCGCCCGGTGTTAAACCAGTTGGCTTCGCCCCTGTTGTTGACCGATGTTGCGTGATATACGCCGCTGGTATCTGTTAATGAGCGGCTGCGCGAGATGCGCACTTCGTAAAATGTTTTGGGCGAGAGTGTGTGGGTTACAACCAGATATTGCATTTCTTCGCTTTCCATGCGTTTTCCAGCCCCCGACCAATCTGGGGGCAAAAACAGATCCCGACCACCGTTGCCCAGACCCCGATGCACGCCTGGAAGCGAATCTGCCGTGCGGATATAGGGATCGGCCACGCCGTCTGACCAGTATTCGTATCCCTGGTAAAGCCCGCCTAATTTGAGCTTCAAATTTGGGCTTGGCCTGAAGGTGAAGCTGCCGGAAAGCGTCAGGTTGTCCGGTCCCGTGGGGATAAATCTGTTGAGGTCGTTGTAAAATCCCGTCTGCTTGGATCCCGGATAGCGATTGGCTAAACGGCCGTGTTTTGCCGTGGCGACAAAGGAGACATTGGTGCCAATGGGACCCGAGAGATTTGCCTCTGCATCCCAACCGCTGACCTCTGTGTAGTCCTCCCGGATATGCAGGGGTTCGCCGGCTAATTCTGTCAGTGTCTGGTTGTTCAAACCCAGATCGGGGCGCCGTTCCGTCAGCCAGTTGGGATTGTCCCACTGCATTTTGTCCTGATGTTGTGGGGCGTCATAGACATTCATACCCCAGTGCTTTTTTCCGGCAGGCTCATAGCGAAATTCGCCCCAGCCATTGTACTGATTGCCGCCGTCTTTGGTCACGATTTGCACCACACCGGCCTGGGCGTTGCCAAATTCGGCGGGTGTCACACCGGTGAGTACGGACAACTCTTGAATTGCCCCGCGGTTCACGGTTCGGAACTGCCCGCCAGCACCGCGGCCATCGTTGTAGTTTATCCGTATGCCATCGACCATATAAGCCACGTCACTGCCCCATACAACATCGCTGTAACCAGGGTCAGCAGGCCGCCTGCGAGGGCCAATATCGCGCCCCGTGCTGTGGGTTTTCGGAAGAGCATGCCGAACATTAGCGGTATTGCTATGGGGGATAGGAGTGCGCCAAATATTTGGACGGTTGCGGTGAATACTTTTTCTGCGCCTTTGCTTTCGGCGATGATAACGCCTGTGATAATGATGGCTATTCCAAATATCAATGTGACGATTTTGCCTGCGCGGAAGAGTGATTGCTGCGTCCATGCGCGCTTGATATTGCGCTGATAGATGTCTTTTGTGAATACGGCGGCGAGGGCGTTGAGGTCGCTGTCGATCATGGACATGGTGGCGGCGAACATGGAACAGATCAATAGGCCGATCAATCCGGGCATGAGTTCGGAGAGTACGCGCTGGGCCATCAATACGTAGGTTTGCTGGAGGTCAAAGCCGGGCAGGGGCGCGAGTGTTACGGGGTCGAAGTATTCGGTGAGTATTAATGGCGCAGCCCAGGCGGGCAGGAAGATGACGATGGGGTATAGCAGGTAGAGGAATCCCGAGAGGAGCGCGGCTTTTTGGGTGTCCCGTGGGTCGGATACAGATATGAATCGCTGCGCCAATCCCCAGGTGGCACCGTTATAGCTGAAGATGACGACGATGAGATAGACCAGCCAAAAGTCTATGCCAATGCCGGCTTCTGCGTTGAAGAATGCGCCGCGTTCGGCGGGTAGCTGTTCCCACAGGGGGTTCCATCCTCCGATGTTGTCGAGTACGAGATAGAGTACGATTGAGCTGATGACGAGCTGGACGACAAATTGGATCAGGTCGGTTAATACTGCTGCCCACAGTCCGCCTATGAGGACGTAGGCTACGGTGATTATGCCTGCGACCAGTACGACGGGTAATACGGCCCAGCCTGTGACGGTTTGTACGACGACGGAGATTGCGTAGAGTTTGATGCCGAGGTCTATGAATTTGACGCCGATGCCAGAGAGTGCCACCAGAAAGCGCACGGAGTTGCCGTATCGCGCTTCGAGATATTCTACGGGTGTGAGTACTTTGAGGCGGGACCAGCGCGGTGCCCAGACGAGGCAGCCGATCATCATGGCTATAAAACACGATAGGGAGAATAGCGTCCACATGCTGAATCCGGCGGTTGCTGCCCGTCCCGCAAAGCCCACGAAGACGACAGCGCTGTATCCAGAGACGTGGTGGGATATGGCGGCCATCCACCAGGGCAGGTTGTGGCCGGCGGCGAAGTACGCATCCACGTCCTGAGATTTTCGTTTGGCAATCCCACCCACCCAGGCCATGAGCAGGGCGTAGAGGAGGATGACGATAAAGTCTGTGGGTGATAGCATGTTTCAAGTCCATTCTACGAATCGGCGAATCAACGAATCAACGAACCCCGCCCATCCTCCCAAAATCAGTGGTATTGTCATTCGTCTATTCGTCTATTCGTCCAGTCCCGCGATTAGTTCTTCCGAGGTCAGAGAATAGTGTCCGAACATCTCCAGGAAGAGTACGGCGCCCCGCGTCTGTCCGAGGGTTTCGTGCGTTTCAAAAGATTCCATTCCCGTGGTGCAGTCCCGAAGGAGGATGATTTCATACCCGCGGCGGCCCATTGCGAGGGTTCCGTAGTCTCTCATCAAGATGCAGGCGTTGGTGTTGAAGCCGAGATAGAAGAGGAAGAGTATGCCCTGTTGTTTGCACCAGCGGTGGAGTTCTTCGCCTGTGGAGATGACGGCTTCTTTGCCTTCGACCTGTACGAGGGGGTGCATTGCGAGTCTGGCGCGGGTTTCAGTGAGTTCCTCTTCGCGCGGTTCTATGGGGCGCGCATAGTGTTCATATATTCCCGTTTTGCTGCGAAATTCGGTGGGGGGCCAGTTGTTTTTGGCGTTGGTGGATGTTTTTCCCTTTTCGATCAGGTTCACCCAGGATGGATGCGCTTCAGCCAGGCGAGGCGCCGGGGCGTGAACGATGGGCATTTCCGCTTTTCGACAGGCGCATAGGAGGGGGACTATTTTGTTGCGTACGATTTCCTCGGACCGGGCTGCGGTGTCTTTCAGGTAGTGATGTGACCACACATCGACGAGTACGAGTGCGGTTTGCGCGAGTGGGATTTTCCAGTTGAGGCGGGCATAGCTCGTGTTCTTTTCGATCCAGACGACGCCTTTGTCAACGTGCCAGCGGTAGTAGCGAGGGGCGATGGTGATTTTGTTTTTCATGTGTTCTCCTTTAATCGATGCGTCTGGTTTCTCCACGGCTAATGGTGTGCGTTCTGTCTTCCCCTGCGATTTTTACTTTTGCATGTTCGGAACTGGAGACGTAAAGTGCCCCGTCGGATATGGCGTCTATTCGCGCGTCGCCTTCTATGTTCAGCCTTTGGGTCGCGCGGAATAGGCAGGCTGATTCGCCGCCGATGGGGGTGCGGTAGCTTGCGCGGTTTCCATGCGTTTCGAGGACGGTGCCGGGGAAGATGGGGAGTTGTTCGGTTTTGTTTGTGGTGAAAGTGCATATTTGTTGCGCGGTGCCGAAGTTTGCGGCGGCGAGATATCCTTGGGCTATGAGGCCAACGCCGTCTTCTGATGCGGTCAGAATTTCGAAGGGGGTGTCGGGTGTGTCAGCAGCGATTTGTTCGGGGATTAGCAGGGCGGTGAGACGGCCCGCTTCTTCGCCTGCTCGAAGGGGTTTTTCACCCGATAGTCGGGATAGTGTGAGGTCGTCGGCTATGGCGCGGTAGGGGTTGAAATAGTGCCGGTTGTGATAGATTGTGTCGCCATTTCCAGTAAAGTGTATGCCCAGGCGGTTGTCTATGTTGAGATAGGGGGGGTGGCCCAGGTTGTCGATTATATCATCGGATTCCGATTCGCCGTGCCAGCCCGCGTATCGGGTTTCGCCATCGGGGTGATATAGTACGCGCTCTCCGCGGCAGTTGGGGGCCAGGTGTGAGAAGTGTTCGTTGGTGATGCGCAAGAATCCCTGGTTGAGTTCTTCCAGTACGAGGTCTTCCCGGGCAGTGAATGTTTCAAAGGACAAGATGCGGCCATCTGGCAAGCTGGCAAAGAGTACGTGCTGCCGCAGGGATTCCTGGCAG
The DNA here is from genome assembly GCA_026706845.1 of Gemmatimonadota bacterium. Lineage (NCBI taxonomy): Bacteria > Pseudomonadati > Gemmatimonadota > Gemmatimonadota bacterium. The sequence continues at coordinate 10,501 of JAPOXY010000177.1, read as the reverse complement.
CGGTCTATTACGAGGGCGGCGGCAAAGCTGTCGTCGTATTCGGCTACGCGCACGGTTTTGAGGCGATGGCTGTCGGGTCTGTTTTGTACGACGGGCGTGCCGAGCCATGTGTCTGAACAGGGGGCGATGGTGTAGATGCCCTCTCGCGTGAGGGGCAGGGCCATGATGGAGTTGCGCCAGGCAAATGAATTTTGTCCTCGCGGGTGTCTGTGGTGTACAAATCCTCCATGGGGAAAGTGTCGCACGCCCGAGAGGCGCGATTCCATTTCTGCAGTGGGAGATGGCGGTGGGCCTGGCCCAAGGAGGCGATGGAGGAGGTACAGGCCAGCGGCGCCCGAGATGGAGACTTCGCGCATGATCATGGGGTCTTGCTGGTCGTGTGCTTGCTGGGCGAGGTCCTGGTCGTACATTCGTCCCCCATTTCCGCGCTGGCGGCACTCGGCGTGTTCCAGCCCCAGGCGTTCCAGGGCTGCGGCGTCCGGGTCGTCGAAATATACGGCGGCAATGGCGTGTGCGGCTATGGTTGCGAATATGTTTAGATAATGCCAGTCCATGCCCTGTACGGCCTGGGCATATCCGCCGCCGTCGGTGAGTGCTTTCAGGTTTTCGTACACGCGCCGTTTGTTCCAGAAGAGTTCTGGGGGTAGTTCGCGTCCCCAGAGTTGGTACAGGCAGCCCACACTCATAAGGGGAGAGAGGCCCGATGCCGTGTAGCTGGGGTGGACCATGCCGTGGTTTTCCGCGAGGTAATCGGGGAGTGCTGTGAAGATTTTTCCGGTCAGGATTCGCGCGGTTTTGTCACCTACGATGCCGAGGTCTTTGGCGTCTTGCGGCGCAGCGCATGTGGAGAACATCCATCTGCGGGCGGTTGCTTCCCAGGTTGCGGCGTCCGCGTGTTCGGATAAGAAGAGGAAGCAAGAGGTGAGCCCGTGGGAGGTCCAGGCATTTTCTTCCATTTGGGTGTCTGTATAGACGCCGCTTTTGGGCGCCATGTCGCCGAATCGCGCGGCGTAGTCTTCGTGTACGCGGGCGACCATCATACAGGTTTCTCGGTCGATCCATTTTCGCAGTAGCAAGCAGATGCGCGCCAGGCCAGCGACGGTGCTGCCGCACTGGCTTTCGCGGAAGAAGCCTTTGCCCCGTTCGCCCCATTTGGTGCCGCAGTTTTCCGGACGGCCCAGTCCTTCTGAGGGACGCACGCAGTCTGCGGGACCGGAGTCGTGTGTGTAACACAGGTAGCGCACGCCTTTTATCGCCATTTCCCGCAGGGTGTCGCGGGATACGCCCGTGGATGTTTCGTCGTATTCTGGAGAGGTGCTGGCGTAGGCAAAGGTTTCGGCACAGCTGATGGTTTCGATTCCGTACCAGTGACATCCGCCGAAGAAATGTCCGCAGTTGGGGCGGTCGGGCCAGTCGGCAAAGTACGCGATGCCGGTTGGAATCCACTGTTCGATCATTCGAAGATAACGGCGACTCATTTCGTTTTCAGTGTCGGGAAGGTGCGGATGCTGCAGGTCTGTGGTGTCGGTCATGTGTGCCATTTTGTTCTCCTTTTGGCGTCAAGTCCATTCATAATCAACGGTTGCGCGCACGGTTTCGATTTCGTCATTGGCGATGCGAAGGTGTACGGCGTTTTGTATTTCGCACGGGTCGCCTGTGGAAATATTATAAACAAAGCCTTTTTGGTAATTTTCACGGGATGCGAGTCCCCGGATGAAGGAGGTGTCGCCCACTTCTACGCGTATTTTGTTTTTTCCTGAAGATACGATGTTGGAGATGGTGTAACAGGCGTCCCGGATGCCGTCGTTTGAGATGCGAAGTTGTGTGCCGATGAGGCGTTTGTCTGCGGGGAGAGGGCCTTCTATTTCGATCCAGGCGGGTCCAGTTTCTTCGCGGTGAAAGTCCGTTACGGTGCCGCAGTGAGTTGGGGTGTTGATTCGCAGGGTTCCAGAGGTGGTGTTTACCTGCGTTCCGCCCAACAGAAAGATGGATGTTTGTCCGTTGTTCCGGGATATGATTGCAAATCGTCCCGCGGCTGCGATGCCTTCTCCCAGGTCAAATACGCGGTTCGGGTCGTCCGATGACAGGATGTAATCTGTCCGGCCTGTATGGGTTGTTATTTTTACAGCCGCTGCTGCTATGTCGCGTTCTTCCAGTCCGAGGTCGATGCGGGTGGCGTCTGCTATATGAGGCTGACCCTCGCGATAAGGCTCTATGATGGAGGCAAAGAGGCTTTTTTGGTCTGCACTGGCGTTGCGTAATAGTACGTAGCGGATGCGCCGGGGGTTGCCGGGTTTGTTTTGGGGGGGATCGCCCCATGCAAGGGCCGCGTTTTCTGCGTTGGATAATACGCGGTAGCGGAGGTGCAGGGGGGTGTCACCGTGCCGGGTTTTCCAGGTATCTGCGAGTTTCCAGTCTGCCCACCATCCAGCCGCGGGTTTCTCGGCGCGGTGAACGCCGTAGAGGTAGGCAAAGCCGCTGCCGCGGTAGCGTCCGTCATTGGGTCCGTCGTAGTGGGTTCCAAAGGGGATGGTTTCGCCAGCGTACGTTCCTTCTTCTTGTGGGATGAGGTCAATGCCCCGGGTGCTTACGTTGCCTTCTCCGGCGTGGAAGCTCATGATGTGGTCGTTTCCGCCATCTACGCGGAAGAAGTCAATGAGGTAAGATTCCGTGGGCGATACGTCGATCATTGCGAGGGTGCGCCGATAGTCGCGTGTGTTGGGATAGATTTCGGGAGATGCGATTTCGACGACGCCTATGCCCTGCGAGGTGGCAAAATATTGGCAGTGTCCTATCCAGTTCACTTCTTGTTGCTGCTGGTTCACCATTACGGTGTTGTGTGAGATGGTGTTTGTTGTCCAGCCCGCCCGTTTGGGCCATTTGCTGTCGGCGTATTCGGGATATCCCAGGTCGGGCAATACGTCCATTCCGCGGTAGTACATTCCAAAGTTCAACCGGTCTTTGTGGCCGTGTCCGCCGTTGCGTCCGTAATACAGCCATGCCGCCCGCTGGTCGTGTCCCTCGCCATGCCGAAATACGGTCAGTCCATATCCGTTCAGGTTTTCGCTTTGTAGCTCTATTTCGCCTCGTTGTTTTACGATTTCGAGGACGGTTTTTTGGATTGCTTCGGGGTCGGCGTCGAAGATGGAGGTGTGCAGTCCGTCGGTGCTGTTTCCGTTCAGTTTGTACGCGAGGCGCGCGAGGTCGGGGTCGCCAAGCCGGGCATAAGCGCTGATGATTGTTTGGAGTTCTACGCGTACCATGCCTTCACTTCCGGTGTTGCCGGTGTCGCCGATGTGAGGGGTGTAGCGGTCCAGTGCGGTGAGGCGATAGGGCGCGCTGTACATGCGTTTGAGGCGGGGATAGTCGCGGTATAGGTCGAAGTCCCGATATTTGCGACACCGGTCCAGTATCCAGGCACAGCGGGCAAATGCGTTCATCCAGCCGAAACAATAGCCGGGTGCTGCTTCGTTGCCGACGCCGTCTCGATCCACTTCTCCGATTAAGGTTGCCGGGATGTGTCCCCCACCAGTGCCCCGGGACTTTCCGGGTTCAAAGAGCCAGTCCAGTGCTTTGGGCGTTTCTCGTGGGTCGTCCAGTACTGCTGCGGCTGTGGCCATGGCAGTTTGGGTCATGCCTTCGTTGCCGCGGATGCGCCGGTCTCGACAGGAGCGTATGAATTCTCGGAGGAGTCCGTGTTTGATGTTTTCGCGGATGTGGGCGATGCTCGATTTGGGCTGTGCGATCTGCCATTTTTCCGCTTGTGCGGATAGGAATCGGACGAGTTCATTGTCGTCTTCTATTCCTTCGGAGATCATGTCGTAGGATAGGGATAGGGTCTCGGCCATGCCGTTTTCCCATATACAGCCTGTGATGCGGCCCATGCCCGTGCTGCCGTGGGAGTTGTAGAGGCCCAGGTCCGAGTAGGGGGTTAAGTCCATGTCGGGATAGACGTCTGCGATGCGGTCCAGGATGATGGCGCCTTTGTGGGCATAGGTGGTGTCTCCGGTGTAGAGATACGCTTTGCCCAGGGCGAGAGCGGCTGCTGGTAGTTCCTTCCATGTGCAATAATGGCTGTAGTAGGCGATGAACCACCAGCGGTTTCCCGATTCGTCGATCCAGCCCATGCCGTCATCTACTGCATAGTGTGGGGCATTGGCGTTTTCGGCGTTGTATAGCAGGGTTTCATCGGCGAGTTTGCGGTCGAAGATTCCACCGGATCCCAGACCGCTTTTGTAAAATGCCTCGAAGTTGTTTTTGGGCCAGATTTCTCCGCACGACGGACATTCGAGTTTATAGGGGCGTTGCAGAGATACTTTCCAGGGGTAGTTTCCGAATGCATAGACGTCTCGGCCACATTCGGGACAGCCGAGGTCGGGGTTGACGTGGATGCCGCGGGGGATGGATTGTCCGGTGATCAGGTCCCAAATTTCTCCATCGCTTCGCGCAATCCAGGGGGCGCATGTTTCGATTGTGGCATCTCGCTCAGCTTTTGCCCAGGCGTAGCACTGGATGTTGCGTCGGGCATTGCTTATTTCTTCGGGTGTGTATAGTCCCATTGCGATGCTCCTTATGGCGTTTTAAAGGCTTGCACGAAGATCAAGAAGTCGCCAAATCCCACTTTGCCGTCCAGATCCAGGTCAAAGGGGGCGAATACGGTCGCGTATTCGCCTACGATTTTTCCGTAGGCGTTGGCGAATAGGAGAAAGTCTCCAAAATCTATTTTTCCATTGCTGTCAAAGTCTGCGCTGCGGGAGGTGCTGGCTTTGAGAAAGAGCCGCCGGACAGTTCTAAAAATTTCGTCGTCGGGTGCTTTGGGCAGGGCGTAGGTTACGACGCCTTCGCAAAAGCCTCGTCGCCTTTGCACCAGTGCCATTTTTATTTTTTCGCGGATGCGTTCGGCTGTACCGGGGTCGCCGTTCCGTTTTACAAATTGGTATCGGGTTGCCGCTATCATGACGATGAGTGGGATGTGGTATCTGTCCGTGCCCTTGTAGGCAGGTTCAAAGTTTACGGTCCAGTGCCCATTAACTGTTTGTTGCCAGTTTTCTTCTGGTACGAGGCCCTGTACAACGGGTTCCTGTATTTCTACGATTACGGGAAAGTTGGATACGCGCTTGCGGTCATATACGCGAATGGTCAGGGTTATATGTGTTTTCTGGTGCACCAGTGGGGCGAGGTTGATTTCTTCTGTTTGCCATGTTTTTTCGCCGCCAGCTACGTCTTCTTCCCACACGACCTGGCTATCTATGAGCAGTTGTTTGAAATGGTAGCCCGCTGTTGGTCCCTCATAGCTGTCTTGTTGCGTCAATCGAAGCGTGTGGTGTTCGGCGTTGGGCAGTACGCGAAATCGCCTTTGGAGGCTTGCAGCTTCGCCTATTGCCGAGCGGGTGCGTTCGGGATAGGAGAATTGCCATCTTGCGGGTGTGTCTCTCTGGTCGTTGAGCAATTGCCAGGCCCGTTGTACGGTTTGTGCGGTTTTGGGATAGGCGGCGACTACGCCGTCAATTGCACTCCCGTAGTTTACGACAAATGCCCGGTCCATTTCGGGGTAATACATCAGGGGCCAGAATTCCATGTCGGGGTTGATGGCCCGCGCCGTTTGGCGCATGGTGGATACATAGGCGGGGGTATATACGTTTCGGTTGGCCCAGAAGTCGTCGATTACAAATGCTTTCAAGTTGGGATGGGCGAGTGATAATAGCGCGATTTCTTCTGCCCAGCGTATGTAATTTAGACGAAATGGTTCGGAGTATCGCGTGCCGTATATCGGCGGGCTTTCCGAGGGTGGTACGAGATAGACCCAGGTATCGATGCCCGCGTTTTGCGCTGCGGGCAAAAATAGTTTCAGGTCTTCCCAATCAGTTTCTCTGTGCCAGATGAGAAAGAAGTAGGTGTTGACGCGGAGTTCAGTCAAGCGGCGTATGAGTACGGGTATATCTACGCGGTCATCGCTTCCTCTTACTTCCGCGTTGTAATCGGCGATTACAGGCGGCGGATTCGCATGCAGGAGTCTCGCGGTGAGTATCAATAGTATGAAGACCAGAAATTTCAATTTGTGAGTCATTTAAAAATGTCTTTGCGATAAATTTTTATGGCTTATCGCCGCTATATGTGACTATATTAGGCAAAGTTAGTTAAGAAAAAGTAAGTCGTCAAAGGCCTGAAAAGCAACACAAAATGAATTAGCATAATATATTCTGTGACCGAATTGGAGCAATAATGGGCAAACTTATAGCTTTTGGTTGGTATGGGGGCAAGTTCAGCCATCTCGATTGGTTGCTTCCATTGCTACCTGAAGCTCAGCATTTCTGTGAGCCGTTTGGTGGTTCGGCGGCAGTTCTGCTGAACCGAAGGCCATCGCCTGTTGAAACCTATAATGACATTGATGGCGAGGTCGCCAACTTCTTCCGAGTGCTGAGGGATCGTAAGAACAAGTTGGTAGAGGCAATTGGTCTGACACCATTTTCCCGTGAAGAGTTTGAAAGTGCGATTAATGAGTTGGCTCACGACGTATCAGATGTAGAGAGGGCAAGACGTTTTTATATTCGCGCCAGGCAAGTCCGCACTGGCTTGGCGCAGAAGGCCAGCGCAGGTAGATGGGCGCACTGCCGCCTGACGAGCCGCGCAGGTATGGCAGGGGCTGTCTCTCGATGGCTTGGTGCTGTTGAAGATCTTCCCCTTATCGCACAGAGGCTTCTTCGCGTTCAGATAGAGAATGACAAAGCAACCAACGTGATCAAGCGTTATGACAGCGAAGACACCTTGTTCTATTGTGATCCACCTTATCCTCATGATTCTCGTGGCGACATCAATGCCTACGGCTACGAAATGACGGACGATGAACACAGAGAGTTGGCTGAAGTGCTCCATAAGGTAAATGGCAGAGTTGCCCTATCCAGCTATCGCTCCAAATTGATGGACGAACTCTATGGGGATTGGCGTTGTATAGAAGCCCCTGCAAAGGTCGTTCATTCTGTGAAAACCTTCAGACAAGAACTCCTCTGGATAAACTACGAACCCGATAGTGTGGAGAGTCCATGCCCAGTCCACCAAGAATCCTTTCTATAGCTTTTCAGCATGCATCCGAAGGTCTTGACCAGTCTCTCATAGACGATGTCGGGATAGCGAACAGCATAGAGTATATTTGCAGGAATGTACAGAACAGGGCTGGCACTCGACTATTGATGGCTTCATTACTCGCCAAAATTCATCGCCCGGAGGTGGATATATGCAAGCCTTACACTGAAATTGGAGATGACGACACCTACTCAGGAAGGACCTACGACGAATCCTATGTATCCGCATTCATCAACCAGCATGATCTTCCCTGTAACTCAACCACCGCATTTCTAACGCCTGCGTTCAGAAATAGGAATATTGTGTTGACGCCGGATGTGAACCTTGTGGGACGACCTCCGAAATTATATCAGACAGTCCTGCAGCTCCTCAACCATGTATATATGGGTAGAGTTTCACCAGATGATTTGCTGGCAGAAACTGTAAGACATCTTCTTATAGTTAGAAATGAAAGGCAGCAACAAATCACGTCATTGCGTGCAGACTTGAAAACCTCAGAAGAATCCGTTCCTCTTTCATCTGAGGCTATCGTTTCCCTCATCCAACAACATCTCGCCTCTCCTCGTTCAAGTCGGCTGCCAGTACTGGTTGTCGCGGCGGCCTACCAATGCGCTTCCGATCACTTGAAGGAACGAGTGCTTCCACTCGAATCTCACACATCCGCCGACGAACAGACCGGAGCAATTGGGGACGTACAGATTACTTTGATTGGTGACGACGCTGTGGCCACGGCGTATGAAATGAAAACAAGGCTCGTGACGCAGGAGGATATTGATCGCGCTCTTCAAAAGCTCGGCACCAGTGGTCTAAGAATAGACAATTATATTTTTATTACCACGGACGAGATTGACCAGAGAGTTCAAGAATATGCCAAAAGTATATACGATGAGACTGGCGGTATTGAGGTAGTTATTCTGGATTGTATAGGCTTCTTGCGTCATTTCCTACACCTGTTTCACAGGATTCGTACAAATTATCTCGAAGCCTATCAAAACCTCGTTCTTGATGAGCCGCATAGTGCCGTCAGTCAATCCCTGAAAGTGGCGTTCTTGGCTTTGCGCCGGGCGGCTGAGAGCGGTGAATAATTCGATATTTTGAGTAAGTGGTCAGTAAAAATCTGAGCTTGTTTTAAGTGAGCATTTGACGATATCGCAGAGCATTTCCTCGAAAACACTATGGCCCTTCCCGAATCCCTGTCTCCCACATCTGAAGATGCCCAACGAAGAGCGGCGCGCATTACGCCTCGCAGTGTCGCGTTGGGGCTTCTGATTTCTTGTCTGGCGAGTGCATGGGTGACGTATTCCCGCACGGCTGCAAATACTTCCGCGGTTAATATTACCCATCTTCCCGTTTCTATTTTCGCTATTTTTCTGTGCGTTTTTATTGTCAATACGCTTTTGAAGATTCGGTTCGACAAACAGGGTCTGGCTTCTCGAGAATTGGCTGTTATTTTCGCGATGGGCCTGATTGGGGCGATTATTCCCGCGCGTGGGTTGACCGGTGTCTGGCTGGGGCTAATGGCCGCGCCGCATTATCTGGCTACGCCGGAGAACGGGTGGATTGACAATGTTCAGCCCTTTCTTCCGCCGTATCTCTTTCCTTCCAATGATCACCAGCAGACGACGTTTTTGTACGAGGGGCTGCCATCTGGGGTGTCCATTCCGTGGGAGGTCTGGGTTGGTCCGATTTTCTGGTGGGTTACGCTGATTCTGGCGGGGTTTGTGGTGTGTTTTTGTATTGTGGTTATTCTTCGCAAGCAGTGGGTTGAGAGCGAGCGTCTGGATTATCCCTTGCTCGCACCTGTTCTCGAAATGGTTGCCGAGACTCGCGATTCTTTGGGGCGAAGTGGCTGGCCAATTCTGTTTCGGGGGTATCTTTTTTGGATTGGTTTTGGGCTGGCGTTTGGGATTATCGGGTGGAATATTGTTACTTATTTTTATACGACGGTTCCCCGCATTAGCATGAGTCCGAATGGCGGGCTTTTTTATTTTGCGCGCCTTTTTCCGCCGCTGTTGACGCATCTTAATACTTATACGATTGGTTTCGGATATTTTGTCAATCTGGAGATCCTTTTTTCGATCTGGTTTTTCCATTTTTTGCTGATGGGCGAGATTGCGCTTATTCGGAAGACGGGTTTTCAGTTTGGGCGCATGCACCAGAAGGGCGGCGGATGGGGCGACCCCCTGGTGCAGTGGCAGTGTATGGGCGCGCTTTTTGTGTTTGTGGGCTGGGGGCTGTGGACTGCGCGGCGGCACTTGAAGGCGGTTTTCAGGAAGGCGTGGAATAATGATCCCGATGTGGATGATGCGGGTGAGCTTCTTTCCTACCGCACGGCTGTGATTGGCCTGATTGTCGGTGTGGCCTATATCATAGCCTATCTTTTGAAGGCGGGGGTTGCGCCGGGGCTTTTGATGATTACGATACCGGCGGCGATTGTTATTTATATCGCGCTTGCCCGTTTTGTGTGTGAGTCGGGTACGCTGTATCTGGGTATTCCCACGACGCCTCTGGATATGGGTTTTCAACTGATCGGTACGGTTACGATTGATCCGAGGACGATTGCCGTGGGTTCTACGGCTCATGCGTTGCGCTGGATGCTGTTTATGCCGGCTCTGTCGCAGAATGCCAAAGTTTTTGATCGCGTGCCGGGCAATAAGCGCGCGCTTTTCTGGGTGTTGCTTTTGGGGTTGGTCGGCGCGCTGGTGGTCAATATTTCGATGGTGCTCTATCTGGGCTATACACACGGGGCGTACAATTTTACGGAGTATCCGTTTACCCGGTACGCGCCCCGGCTGTACGATGCGATTGTCACGAAGATCAAATCGCCCGAGCCGGCTTCATGGGAGCGGATGGTGCTGTTCGGTTTTGGGGGCCTCATTTTTGCGGTTCTCACGGCGCTTCGGTATCGCCTGCCCTGGTGGCCCATCCATCCCGTGGGTTTTATTATTACGACGACGAGTATTCTCCACGAGATTACGTCGCTTATTATTGTCTGGCTGTTCAAAGCCATTGTGATTCGGGTGGGCGGTGTGTCTCTTTATGAAAAATACCGTCCGCTCTTTTTCGGGATTATTGCAGGCAGGGCGACAGGGGTGCTGGTTTCGTTTGTTGTCGATTTGATCTGGTTTCCCGGGGGTGGGCACGGGGTACACGGTTGGGCGTGAGGGGAAGTGTGAAGGAAGAAGTGGGAAGTGAGAACACCCGTCATCGCGGCATGGTTTTAGCCGCGATCCAGATTGGATAGTCATCTCTATTGCATCACTAAAAGTTGAATGTGAGTGCGGCGCGAAGCCCTTTGCTGGATGTGGGTGCAAGGCTCAGGTTGAGGCGTTGGGGTGACACTTCGACCCATTTATCAGATTTTGTTATTGAGCCAATCAGTGTAGGGATAACTACAAGTGGGGGTACGTATATCGCAGTG
>JAPOXY010000176.1:2489-5338 GCA_026706845.1 Gemmatimonadota bacterium | reverse complement strand
TTCGGTAGGTCAGACGAGGAGGCTGTTGTGAAATTACATAATATTATCTGGGTCTGTCTGCTGGCGTTCGTCCTTTCCGGCGTGCAGGCCAATGCTCAATTTGAAGATCCCCGGGTTCTCGGCGGCGAAAAGATTCGCGATCTGGAACCCATTTATCCAAATCAGGAAGAAGTCAGACCTTCTGGCGTGAAAGCCGCGCAGAGCGGTTTTGTGTTTCTCGGATTTTCCACAGATGCGCGGCGAGCCGCGATGGCGGATGCGGGCGCAGGTCTGATCGGCGATGCGTCGGGTGCGGTATTTCTAAACCCGGGGTTGCTGGGTTTTGTACACGAACGGCAGGCGTTTTTTACCCATGCCAAATGGATTTTTGAAACAAATCACCAGGTTGCCGGTGCGGTTTTCAAATTTCCAAATACACCGGGCACCTTTGGCGTGGGCTTTGTCACCCACAGCGCGGGAGAGATCAATGGCACCAAGATCAATCCCGATCCCGCCAGTGTGGGGTTCACCGAGACGGGTACATTTACCACGACGAATTACGCCCTGTCCGCAGGCTGGGGTTTTCAGATTACCGATCGGTTTTCAGTAGGGGCAATGGCGCGTTTCGCTCATCAGGGGTTGGGATCGAGTGAGGTCTTTATAGCCGGTAGTCGGCAAACGCAGTCGAATGATCTCAATGCTTTTGCCGTGGATATCGGGACCTACTTCAATACGGGATTCCGGAATATGGTGATTGCTATGAGTGTGAGGAATTTCAGTCCGGGAGGGGAGTCTCAGTTTCAGCGCGAGCATTTCGAGTTGCCCCGGTCATTCCGCCTGGGTTTTGTCTTCGATATGATTTCGCTGTTTGGCCGAATCCCTGTGCCGCATCATCTGAATCTGGTCACTGAGATCCATAGTCCGATAGATTTCGACGAGCGCACGCTTGTGGGTGTAGAATATCGGTTTAAGCAGGCGACCTCTGCGATGGGTTTTTCCCTGCGCGGTGGGTATAAGAACAACCACGATCTGGAAGATTATTCGTTCGGTGCCGGTATTGATTACAAAACCGAGGCCGGGAAAGGCGTTCGCCTCGATTATGCGTTCAAGCATTTCAATACGTCTTTCACCGATCCCGTGCAGATGGTGAGTGCCGCGATTAGTTTCTGATTAACCCTTAAACCAAAAAACGGCGGTGGATTTATTTCCATCGCCGTTTTTGTTTTTTGTGTTGTTTCGTTTATACCAACCCGCCTTTAACTGCAATTTTAATTGTGTCTTTGCCGTCGAGATGGTATCCGCTGTGCAGGGCGTTGAATCCTTCGGCTACGCGGTCAATGGGTATGGTGTGGCTGACGAGGTCGGCAAAGGCGTATTCGTTTCGCTCGAGGATGGGGAGTGCGCGGACAAAGTGTTCGGGCTTGCTTGCCCATACGGCTTCGAGGCGCATGTTGCGGCGCATAAACATCTGGTTGGGATTGCAGTCAAAAGATCCCACATCGACAAAATGGCCCATGGCGACATAGGTGCCGCTGTGTCGCAGGAATGTGACGCCTTCGGGAATGGCGGGCAAAAATCCCGCGCATTCAAAGACGACGTCGGCGCCTTCGCCTCGGGGCGTGTTTTCGCGCACAATTTTTGTGCGTTCTTCGGGATCGGGTATGTCGGCGATGTCGATGGTGAGGTCTGCGCCGAGTTGCTCTGCCAGTTCCAGACGTCCTTTGGGTCCGCCGACCATGATGAGCCGTCCCGCCCCGCTGACTTTGGCGGCGACGAGTGTGAGCAGGCCAATGGCTCCCGATCCCTGTACGACGACGGTGTCGCCAAATTGCAAGCCGGAACGCATTGCGCCGTGTACGCCAATGGTAAAAGGCTCGGTGATGACCGCAACTTCGGCGGGCATATCGGTTTTGAGCACGACTGTATCGGGATTCCACAGGTAGATGTATTCGCCAAAACCACCCCGCAAATAGGGGGCTTCTTCGGCTTGTATAAAACCGTACGCTCCGCGATTTGTGCCGGGTGCGAAGAGGACCCGATCACCGGGCGCGATGGGATTGCCCAGATAATCGGTTTCTACACCGGATCCCAGGCTGTCGATGATGCCGACATTTTCGTGGCCGAGAATGATCTCACCCCGCAATCGCTGATATTCCCAGTTGTGCAGGTCTGTGCCGCAGATGCCGGCGAGTTCTTGTTTGAGCAGAATCGATCCCGGTTCTGGATCGGGAACGGGATATTCGCGTATTTCAAATTTTTCGCCGCTCATCACTGCGGCGCGTCCGATACGAGACATAACAAGCTCCTTGGGTTATGAATTTCTTGAGAATAATCCGAGGTCTGCGTCAACCATTTCTTTTACGAGGTCTTCAAAGTCTATGTCGTAAGTCCAGTTGAGTTTGTCTTTGGCTTTGGTGCAATCGCCGATGAGCAGATCGACTTCGGCCGGGCGCAAGAATCGCGGATCGATCTGCACGTGTTCCCGATAGTCGAGGCCGACGTGTGAGAAGGCGATTTCGCAAAATTCGCGCACCGAATGGGTCTCACCGGTTGCGATGACATAGTCGTCGGGCGCGTCTTGTTGGAGCATGATCCACATGGCTTTGACGTATTCGCGGGCGTGTCCCCAGTCGCGTTTGGCGTCGAGGTTGCCGAGCGAGAGATGGCCGATTTGTCCGAGTTTGATGCGCGCGACGTGGGAGGTGATTTTGCGGGTGACAAATTCAAATCCCCGACGAGGGGATTCGTGGTTGAACAAGATGCCGCTGGCGGCGTACAGGCCATAGGCTTCTCGATAGTTGCGGGTGAGGTCAAATCCCGCGACTTTGGAGATGCCGTAGGGCGAGCGCGGATGAAAGCGCGTGATTTCC
>JAPOXY010000176.1:0-2479 GCA_026706845.1 Gemmatimonadota bacterium | reverse complement strand
GGGCACTTCTTCGGCTTTGCCAAACATTTCGCTTGATCCGGCAAAGTAGAATCGACATTCGGGCACGAGTTCATTGAGGGCTTCGAGGACATAGTGCGTGCCATTGATGTTGATATTGAGTGTTGAGAATGCGTCTTTGAAAGAGGTATCGACAAAGCTTTGCGCTGCGAGGTGGTAACATTCGTCGGGTCGAATGATGCGCACGACATTGTAGATGCTGGGAAAGCTTTCGAGCGATGCGGGATGGAGTTCCACTTTGTGCTGCAAGTGGGTGATGCGTCCGAGCCGGTGTTCGGGGTCTTCGAGAGCCACGCGCCTGACAATGCCGTGTACTTCGTAGCCCTTATCGAGCAGAAGTTCTGCCAGATAAGAACCGTCTTGTCCGGTGATGCCGGTGATCAATGCCTTTTTTGCCATGAGAGTCCTTTCGAAAATGCGGCACGCGTGCCAGCGCAACAATTAATGGGGAATACGAGGGTACGTCAAGTCAATACATGCGTGTTTTCAAAAAGTTCACGGTGTCCTGGCACTGGCTGCAAACGAGAGGCATTGACAGTTGGGATTCTTTTGGATATTTTAATCTAAATGCTGGGGTAGAACCTTTCAGGAGGAGATGCTATGAAATACTGGCTGATGTGTACGGTTGCCGGGCTGTTGGCTCTGGGCGTTCCTGCTCAGGCCGATGTGGTCGGTGAAGAAGAAAAAAAGGGTGAAGATGAGGTCAATATAGGTCCTATTCGTGCGGGACAGTTGGAAGTGACGCCGATTATGTCTGTGCGGTTTTCAGGTCGTAGCTTGTTCTATCGCGCTGGGGTTCAAGTGGCGTATTCGATTAGCCGATGGCATCAAATCGGCGGTTCTTTTATTGCGGGCAACAGGCAATACGACCGGCGCGCAGGTCTCGATACCCCCGACCGGGATGATCTAATACACGCGCTGGACAATGCAACGATAGATGCTCGGGGGCGTTATATGACGGTGGATGACGGGTTTGGGTCTTCGGTGTCGGGTTTTTATCGGTTGAATATTCCCATCCAGATTAAAAAGCGCACCTTTCCGTTTGTAGAAGCTTTTGCCGCACGCGATTTTTGGGGATGGGGCAATGTCAGCGAATTGGGCGGTGGCGCAGGTACGCGCCAGGTGCTGTCAAAACACACGGCTTTGACCGCGATGTATGGGTATTCGGTCTTATTTGCCGGGGAAGATCGCATCAAACGCCATTTTGTGAAGGGTGGCGTATCGGTGTTCTTTAGATAGAAGCGGATGTCACGAGGATATACTGCTCCCGATCTTGAAAGAGGTCGGGAGTTTTTTGTTTATCGCTTCTCGACCATTGCTCATTGTTCCCCGCCGGGTATTTGTATATATTGGGGCATCATGTTTGAGACGGATGTTCTCGACTATATAAAATGGGAGGAAATATTATAAGATGGCACTTGGGGAGGGAATAGTTGATCGCGATGCACTCGCCGCGCGGGAAGGTGTGACTGCGCGGTCGATCATTTTGGGTCTGGCACTCGCGTTGCTGGTGATTGGGTGGAATACCTATGTCGAATATATCGCCCACACCGCGCGTATGAATATCACGCATTTTCCAATCGCGTTGTTCGCGCCTTATGTGGTGTTGACTTTGGGCAATGCAATCGCGCGTCGATGGCAGGCCCCATGGGCATTGACGAGTACCGAAGTATGGACGATTCTGGCAATGGGTTTGGTGGGGGCTGCTGTTCCCGCCTTTGGGCTGACGAGTTATTTTTTGGGCATGATTTCCATTCCCTATTATCTCGCCACGCCAGAGAATCAGTGGGGAAGTTATTTTCACCAGTATTTGCCCAACTGGTTGATTCCCTCCAATGAAGGCGGGGCCATGCAGTGGTTGTTTGAGGGCCTGCCCAGTCCGGACCTGCCCATTCCCTGGGGTGTTTGGTTTGTGCCTTTGTTTGGCTGGATGACGTTTATTGCCGCCATTGTGGTGGGGTGCATTTGTCTGGCGGTGATGTTGCGCAAGCAATGGGCAGAACACGAGCGGTTGGCTTATCCCATTTTGCATCCGGCAGGTGATCTGGCCGAAGCAGAGCACAGAGTGCCCCTTTTGAAGAATAAGTTCTTCCTTTTTGGCGCTGCCATTCCATTTCTCATCCTGTCTTGGAATATTATCAGTTATTTTTCACCCGGATTTCCGGTTATCAGCCTGGGACCGGGGTGGATGCCCATGGGTGTGTATTTCCCGCGCATTCATGTGCGGTTTAATTTTTATACTGTGGGTTTTGCCTATTTTGCAAACCTGGATGTGTTGTTTTCCATCTGGGTATTTTATTTGTTTTACTGCGTGCAGGTCATGTTTTACAGGCGCGTGGGGATTAATCTGAGCAATAAAGGTAGTGCTGCAGATGCGACGACCTCGCTACAAGCTGGGGGTGCATTTGTGGCGATGGTTTTATTTGGGTTGTGGATGGCGAGGTTTCACATTCGCGATGTG
>JAPOXY010000175.1 GCA_026706845.1 Gemmatimonadota bacterium | reverse complement strand
ACTGGCGCAATGGTCCCGTGCTCAATAATGCCATATCGGGGGTGGATCAGGCTCTGTGGGATATTAAGGGCAAGCGCGCGGGTATGCCCGTGTATCAACTTTTGGGCGGGAAGTGTCGCGAGGCGGCAGATACGTATGCTCATGCCAGTGGGCGCGACAAATACGAAGTGGTGGATAGCGTGCGTCATTATATGGCACAGGGCTATCGCCATATCCGCGTGCAGATGGGGGGATACGGGGGACAGTCAGATACGATTCAAAAACCCGATGGTGCGCCCGATGGTGCTTATTATCACCCGCGAGAATACTGCCGTCGTATGTGCGATATGATCGAACATGTGCGTGCGGAGATCGGGCCTGAGATTGAGCTTTTGCACGATATTCACGAGCGTTTGCGTCCGATTGACGCCATCCAATTTGCCAAAGATGTAGAGCCTTTCAAACTTTTCTTTTTGGAAGATGCTCTCGCGCCGGAAGACAATGCGTATTTTCACCACATGCGCGCGCAGTGCGCCACGCCCCTGGCGATGGGCGAACTTTTTAATCATCCGCACGAGTGGATGCCTCTTATTCAAGATCGGCTTATCGATTTTATTCGCATGCATGTCAGCCAGATGGGGGGGATTACCCCGGCGCGCAATGTCGCTGCTTATGCCAATATGTACAATGTGCGCACGGCGTGGCACGGTCCCGGAGATACATCACCTGTTGGTCACGCGGCCAATTTGCACCTTGACCTATGGGCGCCCAATTTCGGTATTCAGGAGTGGTGCCGTTTCAACGATCTCGTCTATGATATGTTTCCCGGTCTGCCCGAGGTGCGCGAGGGCTATATGTATCCCAATGATGATCCCGGTCTGGGCATTGATATTGACGAGGATCTCGCTGCAAAATATCCGCCCGAAGATGAGGTTATTATGTGGACGCAAACGCGGGCGCCAGATGGGTCGCCCATGCGACCGTGATGAAGACACAGGAGAATTTTATGAATACCCATTCATCCCCATCGGATCTCAGAATTACCGATATGCGCGTTGTCAATCTTTCCGGTGTGCCTATGCGCTCTACGCTCATTCGCCTGGATACCAATCAGGGTATTTATGGCTTGGGAGAGGTGCGCGATGGGGCCAGTCATATTTACGCTTTGCAACTGAAGCGCCAGCTTTTGGGTGAAAATCCCTGTAATGTGGATAAGCTGTTTCGCAAGATCAAACAGTTCGGGTGGCATGCTCGGCAGAGTGGCGGCGTGTGTGGCGTGGAGATGGCTTTGATGGATCTGGCGGGTAAGGCTTATGGCGTGCCCTGTTATCAGCTCGCAGGTGGGAAATTCCGCGATCAGATCCGCATTTATTGCGATACTCACACAACGCCGAATCCCGAAGAGATGGGCAATCGCTTGAAGGCGCGCATGGAGCAGGGGTTTACTTTTTTGAAGATGGATATTGGCGTGCGTTTGCTCAAAGATATTCCGGATACGGTGTCTTCTCCTGCGGGTATGCTGGAAACTACGCAGGTTATGCATCCTTTTACGGGTATTCAGTTTACCGATAAGGGGATCGATGTTCTCGTTCAATATGTGGGCGTTGTGCGCGATATTGTGGGGTATGAGATTCCTCTGGCTGCGGATCACTTTGGGCATATCAATGTGGAGTCGTGTATTCGCCTTGCGCGCGCACTCGAGCGGTTCAATCTCGCATGGCTGGAAGATATGATTCCGTGGCAACTGACCGATCAATGGGTGCGCCTCAAGAACGCAACGGCGACTCCGGTTTGTACGGGTGAAGATATTTATCTTTTGGAACATTTTAAGCCGCTGATCGATAATAAGGCCGTTTCGATTATTCACCCGGATCTCGCCACGTCCGGGGGGATTCTCGAAACTAAGCGGATTGGGGATTACGCGGAGGAACACGGCATTGCGATGGCTCTGCATATGGCGGCGACGCCGGTTGCGACGATGGCGAGTGTGCATTGCGCGGCTGCGACAAATAATTTTCTGGTTCTGGAATGCCACGCCGTTGATTATCCGCCTTGGAATACGCTTGTTACGGGTTTGTCCAATCCCATTGTTCAAAATGGTTATATTCAGGTGCCTGACACACCCGGACTCGGCGTTGATTTGAATGAGGAAGCGATTAAAGAGCACATCAATCCCAATTTGCCGGGCTATTTTGAACCGACAGATGCGTGGTATGATGAACAGGTGAATGATAGGCTGTGGAGTTGAATTAAAAATTAAAAATTGGGAATTAAGGAACGATGTACAACTGCGTAGCAGTTCATTGAGAAGCACGACACAGGCGCAGCACTAGCCTGCGCCCTACCATAACTGACAATTGAAAGGAGTATTGTATGCCCACTATTGGTATTATTGGGGCGGAGAATAGCCATACTGTGGCGATTGCAAAGACGATTAATATTGATAGACTGGTGTCCGGTTTTAGTGTTACACATGTTTGGGGAGAGACGCCGGACGATGCGAAAGATGCACAGGAGCGGGGCCTGATTCCCCATATTGTACAAGATCCCGAAGATCTGATTGGGCAGGTCGATGCGGCTATTGTGGATCATCGCCATCCCAAATATCACCTGCCTGCGGTGCGCCCATTGCTGGAGGCCAAAATTCCACTTTTTGTCGATAAGCCGTTTTGCTATCGTCTCGATGAAGGCAAAGAGTTTCTGGCTCGAGCGCGTGAGCTCGATGTGCCTGTGTGTTCTTTTTCGGTTTTGCCCAAGCAGGCGTCTTTCGCGCAGTTGCAAGAAGATGTCCGAGAACTCGGGCGCATTATTTCAGTTGTTTCGACGGGTCCTTGCGATATTGATTCTGAATACGGCGGTGTCTTTTTTTATGGGATTCATCAGGTCGATATGGTTGTGCGCCTGCTCGATTGGGATATTACGCATGTACAGCTCAATCGCGGGAGGCAAAACCACACTGCGACGCTTTATTCTGCGAGTGGCGCGATTTCGACGATGAATCTCATCGGCGAAGGTCGCGTGGGTTTCCACGTTTCTGTGATTGGGGAAAAGGGGCGCACTGATCGCGTGATCTCGTACGATGAGAATACGTATCTTACGGGTGTTCTCGATTTTTGCCATATGTTCAGTACGGGGAAGACAGATGAGACAGATGGCTCAATGCTTACGCCCGTTGCTGTGCTCGAGGCGCTCGAGAAGTCGCAGGAGTCGGGGGAGAAGTGTGAAGTATGAAGTGTGAAGTAAGAAAGAAGACAGCGAATGGAGGTTTTAATGATTGGCGTACTTACGCATCACTGGGCTAAAGATGATTGTGTTGATGAGGCTCGCGATCGTTTGAATCGCAATGGTATTGCCCAGAGTCAGGCTCCCGGATTTGTTAGCCGTCAGACTCTTCACGCGCTCGCCGACGAGACGAAGATTACGACGCTGGTTATTTGGGAGAATGAAGAGATCTACGAGGGCTGGCGCGCCAGTCCCGAGCGGGAGGCCGTTATGAGTGGCGCTGGGGAACTCTGGTCGCGGCCGACTGAGTCCGAGCGATTTGAAGTTGTACATCGCTTGTCCAGAGTATAGAGAATTTATTAGAGGTAACTATGAGCAAAATCCTCGTTACGGGTGCTACGGGGCGTTTGGGCGCGAATGTCGTCAAGCAGTTGGTTGAGCGTGGGGATGATGTTCGCGCGCTGATTCTTCCCGATGATCCCAAGAAATTCAAGCTCGATCCGTTTGATGTTGAAAAGATCGAAGGCGACCTCAGAGATGCGGCGTTGTGTCGCAGCATTGTGGATGGTGTAGATGCAGTTGTTCATACGGCAAATATTCTGGGTCCACCGCGCGGTATGGACAATCAGACGTTTTACGAGATTAATGTTACGGGTACGTACAATCTTTTTGAAGCGGCAGCACCATTTGCCGATAAACTCCACAGATTTGTCCATGTCAGCACCGACGCGGTTTATCCGATGGGCAATCAGCATATTCCGCCCTGTTATCAGCCGGTGAATGAAATCCATCCCAAACGCCCGAGTGGACTTTATGGCACGCTGAAATATATCAACGAAGCGATGGCTGAAGGCTATATGAATGGACACGATCTTCAATTGTCCATTATTCGTCCTTCTGGCATGTTTGCGGGCAAAGAAGTGCTGGGGCGTTGGAATGTTCAGTTTGTGGCAGGGCGCATCCGCGATGCTGTGAATAATCCGCAAAGTGGTATTTATCATCCGGATGGCGCGGCTATTGCACAGGATATGCTCGACCGCGTCGAGCGTCCGGATCAACCATGTGCTGTCATCGATCGCGAGGGTCGTCCGTGGATGTGGTCGCCTTCTGATGCACGCGATACTGCGCGGGCATGTATTTGCGCGCTGGACCATCCCGCGGCTGTTGGCGAGGCGTTCAATGCGCCGATTTACCGGCCGCTCACCTTTCCCGAGGTCGCAGCTTATCTCGCGGAGATAACGGGTGTTCCACCTTTTGCGGTTGAGGTCCCTATGCAGTGGGTCTATTGGTCTGACAATAGCAAGGCGCGCACACTCATCGGATACGAACCGCAGTGTACGCTTGAAAATATCTTTGATACCGCGCTCGCCGATCAAGCCGGTGAACCCACGGATGTAATTTCGGCGTCAACCACCCCCGGCTAAAGCCTATGGGCTTGTCCCTGCCACATGATTCCCCCGGTGGTTGACACCACCATTGGGGGTATGGCGAGACTTTAGGCTTGTTGACACAAAGC
>JAPOXY010000174.1 GCA_026706845.1 Gemmatimonadota bacterium | reverse complement strand
TCTCAACCTGATAGACAACAGGCTGTTTGTGCTCTTCAGTTTGAAAAAGATGCATTTCGCATTTCTGAATGCACAGCATAGACGCACTCCTCAGAGACGAAATCACTTATCCTGACCGTCGGCCTGATCAAAATCGTCCCAATCGTCATCGTCGTTTGGAAAGGGCAGGGGAGGAACAGCTACCCAACCAGGTTCACAGCCGCCAACTTTAAGACTATCCGCGGACCGAAGTATTTGAATATCACCCTCTGTATCTATCGTTCCATTGATCAAGGTCAACTTGCGTGGCGTTGCCATGGTATCCTCCTTATTGAGAATCTAAATGCTATCTACTCGCCATATTGCAAAATTCGTGCCACAAATCGTTCTATCAAAAAAAAAGCACTTGAAAAACTCTCAAGTGCTTAAAAAAACAAGGAAATAAAATTTAAGAATTACGTGTGTTGTAAATGCGACATTCAGATACAAATGTATATAACAGGATACACTAACAAACGTTTAAAAAACAAAATACTCATAACTATTTGATTTATATAGACATTAATAATGTAAACAATAGGACATACTGTATATATAAGGATACACTGATTTCCCATCTATCTCAGTCCCAGACGATTGATCTTTTTATGCAAGCCTACGCGCGTCATCCGCAATTCTCTGGCAGTATGTGTAATATTACCCTTGCATTTCTCGAGTGCGGCTCGAATCAACCGTCTCTCATACTCCTGGACATGGTCTTGTAAACGTCCCTGGAATTCGACAGGAATATCTGACACTGTATGCCCAATGGATTCTGAAAACAAATCGGGCGTAATATCCCCCTCTTCTTCTGCCAATGCAACCGCACGCCGAATCTCATTCTCCAACTCGCGTACATTGCCGGGCCAGTCGTAACTTGTGAGTGCCCTGATTGCACCCACTGTCAGCCCTCCAACCGACTTGTTTGCATCTTCTTTTGCACGAATGAGCAGATGTTCAGCCAATAATGGCACATCTTCGAGGTATTCCCGCAAAGGCGGCATATCGATCTGAATCACATGCAAGCGGTAATACAAATCTTCGCGAAAAGAGCCATTCTCTACTTCCTCTTTTAAATCTCGATTGGTCGCCGCAATAATGCGGACATCCACTTCACGATCCTCTGTTTCTCCCACGCGCCGAATCTCCCCTTCTTGCAACACCCGCAACAAACTCCTTTGCAACTGCGGCGGGGCATCGGCGATTTCATCCAAAAAAACCGTACCGCCATCAGCCGCCTCAAAAATCCCCATGTGATCTTCAGTCGCGCCAGTAAACGCGCCTTTTTTGTGCCCAAACAACTCACTCTGCAACAGCTCTGGTGATAGGGTGGCACAATTTTGCGACAAAAATCGCTGGTCTTTGCGTCTGCTATTGTAGTGTATGGCACGCGCAGCCAATTCTTTGCCCGTACCAGTCTCGCCCTGCACAAGCACGGGAATATCACTCTTTGCAGCGCGTTCTATAAACCGGTAGATCGCCTGCATCGCATCACTTTGTCCGAACATATCGCCAAGCTGATACCGCCTTTCGACCTCCTGCTGCAAATATTGTGCTTTCTCTTCCAGTTGTTCGTACATCCTCGCATTGACCAGTGCTACACCTACCAGATTAGCAAATGCCTGTAAAAACGTCTGATCTGCTTCAGAAAATGCGTTGCTAATGCCGCGATGATCCACATATAGCGCCCCCATCACACCCTCGTTCAGATGGAATACGGGCACAGATAATACAGACCGGATATGGTAGTCTATCACGCTCTGATAACGATTTAACCTTTCGTCTGACTGTGCATCAATGCTCAAAACGGGTTCATTTGTTTCAATAACGCGGCGAATAATACCCCGACTCAATTCTTCTGCATCATCTGCTTCTACATTGTAGTAGCGCACGGCATCAACCACAAAGCCTTTTGGGGTCTCATTTTTAATCGCAACAAGCACGCGCTCTGCTGAATAAACAGCCAACAAATTACCCAAAATCCGGTCCAATAGTACTTTGACATCGCGCTCTGTTGTCAATTCTCGGCTCACATCGTAGAGCAAGTGCCAGCGATCAACAGATAAAATCTCAGAACCGGGTGCAACATCATCGCCGCGAGAAGATTCACGCAATTGATTTAATAACACCTGCGTTTTCTCCAAAAAATAAGACATCTCCATCTCTTCAAACGCCTGTTTTGCTGCTTCGAGATATGCCTTAGCTCTTGCCATATCATCGCGCTCGAGATAAAACTCCCCAGCCATCAGCAATGCACGCGCCCAGTGGTCGCCTTTGGATTCTCGTCGGCATTCAACAGCCTGATCAAAAGCCTCTTCAGCTTCAGCTATCCGCCCTGCCTGGGCGAAAGCTGTACCAACCCCACAATACACCAGGGGCAATACGCCCGTGAACATCCCCGATGTTTGTTGCGTACCTTCACTGGCTCTTTCTGCCCATTCAAGTGCTACTTCTGTATCTCTCATTTTCGCAGCAGCCGTTGCCGCAATCGCATAAGCGCGATAGACATAATCTCTTCTCGGTGTTTGCAAAAATCGATCTGCCGAGGTCTCGGCATATTCCAATGCTTCTGAAAAAGCACCTCGTTCCAGTGCCAATTCTCCCAGATAGAGAAAATTCATTGCCTCCCAGTACACAAATCCTCGCTTCCGCCACTCACCAATGACTTCGTTGCAAACGGTTTCCGCACGACTGAAATCACCCAGATAAAAATAAATTCTTTGAAGTAAATTGAGTACCCAAATCTGATGGTGTCCAAGCCCAAGTTGCTGAGATGTTTTTACAGCCGCTTCAAGGTGTTCTTTGGCTATCCCAAATCGAAATCCCATTAATGCAACTAGACCTTTTCGCCTTTGTATAAAAACTTCATTTTGTGGGTCCTTCAGCATATGACGTTTTTCTATTTCCCGACGCATATACGCAATCGCTTCTTCGTGCCGTCCGGACACATCGCACAAATAAGCCAACCCTCCCAAAGCCTGAATTTCTCCGTCACGATCACCGAGTTCACAATAAAGTTGCAATGCCTCCAGCATATATTCTTCTGCAACTTCTCCATGTTGAAGTACACTGTGAATAATACCTACATGAGTCAAAATGCGCGCCTTCAAATCTCTCCGATCATCGGGCAATAACGCCTTTGCCTCGTCTAAAAGTTTCAGTGCCCTATTATACCGACCACAATTGCGCAGCACATCTGCATAATCGCATAAAAAGTCAATCTCATCTGCCTGCGATTCAAAAGCGTCATCCGTCTGTTGCACAGCCTCAAACTGTCTCAATGCCTGGCGATAAGCGTGTTTTGCCAATGCTTTTTTGCCCGATAGGCGCATGTATTTCAAAGCCTTATTTTGTTCTCCCGCCGCCATAAAATGATCCGCCAATTCTTCCGTCAATTCTTCAGCATCATCCATCTCTTCCAGAGCATTACCTATTTCACGATGTAACAACCGCCGCCGCACATCTTGCATGCGGTCGTAAATTGCCCGCCGATACAAACCCTGTGCAAAGCGATACCGCTCTTCATCGCCATAAGTAATTAACAGCCCTTCTGCAATCAAGTCGTCCAGCACATCTAATAGCTCCAACTCATCACCGAGCCAGATAGAAGCCAATAACTCAAAAGAAAAATCATTGAGAAAAACACACGCGTATTCCATTACCTGACGTTGCACCGCAGGAAGGGTAGCTATGCGCCTGTATAAAACCTCTGAAATATCATCGGATAACAGGGTTTCGGGAAATTCTCCCCACTGCCAATCGCCGTACACATTCTGCCGAACCACCTCGGCATTCACCAATGACCTCACAGCCTCCACGACAAACAGGGGTTGTCCACCTGTTTCTCTGAATAGGGTTTGCAATGCATCCGGCGGTATGGATCGCTCCCCGAACATCGACGCCGCTAAATATCCCGACGCTTCTTGTGATAGATTCTTCAACTGAATATGAGTCGCCCCAGAAAACTCATTGCCGTGTATAAAATTCTCAACTTCGTTTGGAATGGATTTCCTGTTGGACCCTTGACAGGTCAGACATAACAAAAACGGACAGGGTTCTGGATCGCGCAACATATACTGCAAAAATTCCAATGACAATTCATCAAGCCACTGAATATCTTCCAAACACAACACAATGGGCTGTTTCTGCCGCAGACGCTTTAATAACTGCAACCAGCGCTCCATAACAGAAAACTTGTCCGTCTCTAATGAATCGGGCACTCTCCCCACCAAATCCGTCGTCTTTACCCGCTGAAAAGCATCGATCAACGCACCGTATAGTTGTCCACCCTCTTCTCGTCCTGCGCCCTTCAAACACAGAAAATCGTGGATCAAAGCATCACCCAACAATTCTTCTGCCAGCCTCGATTTGCCTACCCCTGCCTCACCCGAGATCAAAACCACGCGCTGCTCGCCAGCCTGTACATCCCGCAACATCGCGCGCAACATCTTCATCTCGGATTCGCGTCCGACAAATTGCGGACGCATCACTTTTCTATGCACATCGCGCTGCTCATCATCGGGTAGCACAAACCCCGATGATGCCACATCATTTAACGCCTGCACCACCTCCTCTGCCGACTGATAACGATCAACAGGCTCCTTTGCCAGCAACTTCAGCACAATTTGCTGTGTCTGGTCAGGGGCTTCAACCATTGGTGGCGGTGACTCTCGAATATGCTTCAAAATAACGGACACCGGATTTTGTCCAGAAAAGGGCGGCGCGCCCAAGAGCATCTCGTATAAAATCACGCCCAATGAGTACAGATCTGACCGGTGATCCACCCATAATCCCTTGCCTTGCTCTGGCGACATATATTCTGCCGTACCAATCGTCGCGCCCGTCTGTGTAATGGAAACGCTGTGCAGATGCCTGAATTTCGCCAACCCCAGATCCAGAATCGTAATCTCAATCCCCTCTTCGGTTTCCAAAACCATAATATTGGAGGGTTTGAGATCCCGATGCACTGCACCCTGCGCGTGGATGTACGCCAAACCCTCGACAATTTGTTGCATCAAAACAAAAAAGTACGCAGCCCGGAATTGTCCCAACAATGCACGGTCGGCAATTATTTTTTCCAACGTCTTCCCGGGCAAATATTCCATTGTAAAATAGGGGCGC